>JALOTA010000167.1 GCA_025458125.1 Hyphomicrobium sp. | reverse complement strand
TCATAGCGCAGCGACAGCCACTGCTCATCTTCGTCCTGGAACGAGAACACGCCCTCGTTCGGGCGGTCCTGATCGGGCAGGAACTTGCCGAGCGCGTCGGTGTATTCGATGGCGGGCGTTTCCAGCGGTTCGAAGCCGTAGCGTTCGTAGACCTCGCGGATTTTCCCCAGCATCGCCTGCTGCTCGCGAATTTCGGACGCGCCGATATCGCGGAAGCCTTTGGGAAGCCTCGGCGCCGGGCGGGCCGGCGGGGTTTTTTCGTCTTCGGGTCTGGCCATGGAAGGAAATGAGTTGTAGCTGCGCGAGCGCGCCTCAAGGTAGCGCCTTATAGCGGATCGGCCGCAGGGCGCAAAGCGACGGGCGATGCCGCCGCAGGGGTTCGTTAAAGAGCCGGCATTTTGATCCCAGTCAGATCGGGGGCCGAAACCGTGATCCGCCGGGCACGCCGTTGCGAGTTTCGCCAGCCGCCCGGTTGCACGCCCCCCATATTCTGCGAATCTCTAATACTGGTATCAGGAAAGTTGATCGCATCCGGGGCGCTTCTATTCATGACACGCATCTCGACCGTTCTCGCCGTCGTCGCGGCGCTTACGAGCATTTCGGTCGCCGGTTTTGGGGGCGCACGCGCTGAGGAAGCGGCTGCGGCGACGCCGGGCCTGACGGGAGCGCTGGCGCAGCTGCCCGGTCGATGGACCGGCGAAGGCCGCTTGGGGTTCAAGGACGGCAAGAAGGAAACGGTGACCTGTCGCGCAACCTACTTCGCGCAGACCGAAACGCCGGGGCTGAAACAGACTATTCGCTGCGCCTCGGCCAGCGGCAAGATCGAGTTGAAGAGCCGGCTGGAAGAGAAAGACGGCCTCCTGACCGGGGAGTGGTCGGAAGAAATGTACAATCTCAAGGGTGAGTTGCAGGGCAAGGCCAGCGAACGGGGTCTCGTCGTGACCGTGAAAGGCGCCGACCTGAACGCCAACATGGACGTGATCGTGAAGGAGAACCGGCAGATCGTGGAGATCCAGTTCCACGATACTTCTCTGGTCGGGCTGACCCTCGTGCTCTCGCGCTCGACCGCAGGCGGGGAAAGCTGAGCGTGCCGCAACTGGCCGCCGGATTTGTCGCGTGCTAGGCAACGCTCCGTGGCAAGCCCTGTATTCGAGACGCGGCGGTCGGCATGACAAAAAACGACGAACGGCTCACTCATGCGCAGGCGGCGGCGGCGGCCCGCGCCCAGCGGCTGGCCGAGGAATTAAGAGCTAATCTTCGGAAGCGGAAGGAGAAAGCGCGGGCGGAAAGCACTGACCACGACAGCGTTTCGCCGGCTGTTTCTTCCGGAAAGCGCGATCGTTGACGGTTGCCCCCGCCGGCAACGCGCGCTTTTTCTTGCTGGGGTGGCCCGTCCGCGTCTAATCATCGGCTCGCGTCCTGCGTCCCGCACCCTCTTTGCACACAAACGAGACGTCTCCTCATGGATCGCATCAAGATCGTCGGCGGCAGCGAACTGCATGGGTCGATTCCCATCTCGGGCGCGAAGAACGCGGCTCTGCCGCTGATGATCGCCAGCCTGCTGACGGCCGACCGGGTCACGCTGAAAAACGTGCCGAACCTTGCCGACGTGAACCTCCTCGCGCGGATTCTGCGCAATCACGGCACGGATCTGGCGGTCGACGGAAAGCGCTCTTCGCCGAACCTGCAAGGTGAGACGTTTCATCTGACGGCACGCGAAATCGTGGATACGACGGCACCCTACGAGATGGTGTCGCGGATGCGAGCGAGCTTCTGGGTGCTCGGCCCCATTCTCGCGCGGATGCGTCAGGCGAAGGTCTCGCTGCCCGGAGGATGCGCAATCGGAACGCGCCCGGTCGATCTGCATCTGACGGGTCTGAAAGCGCTCGGCGCGGACATCGAGATCGACGGCGGCTACGTGCTCGCGAAAGCACCGAAAGGCCTGCATGGCGCGCACATCATTTTCCCGAAAGTCTCTGTTGGCGCCACACACAATGTGCTGCTCGCGGCAGCACTGGCGCAGGGCGAGACGCTGATTGAGAATGCAGCGCGGGAACCCGAAGTCGGCGACGTCGCCGCTCTTCTGGTGAAGATGGGGGTCCTCATCGACGGGATCGGAACGTCCACGCTGCGCATCCAAGGCCGCGACCGTCTCGACGGCGCAATTCATACGGTTCTGCCTGACCGCATCGAGACAGGCACGTTCGCGATGGTCGTGGCGGCGACAGGTGGCGATGTCGTTTTGGAAGGGACACGGCCGGAACTTCTGCAGAATGCTCTCGATGTCCTGGCCGAGACGGGAACACGCATCACACCCACGCCCGGCGGCATCCGCGTCACGCGCAACGGCGGCGACATCGAGCCCGTCAGCGTCGAAACACAACCATTTCCAGGGTTTCCGACCGATCTTCAGGCGCAACTGATGGCGCTAATGACGCGAGCCCGGGGTACGAGCGTCATTCGCGAAACCATTTTCGAGAACCGTTTCATGCACGTTCAGGAACTGGCACGGCTCGGCGCCGACATCCACCTGCATGGAGATTCGGCAACAATCAAAGGGGTCAAGCAATTGCGCGGCGCACCGGTCATGGCGACAGACCTGCGCGCTTCGGTTTCCCTCGTGATTGCCGGGCTCATGGCGGAAGGCGAGACGGTAATCAATCGCGTCTATCATCTCGACCGGGGTTTTGAACGTCTGGAAGAAAAGCTTTCGCGCTGCGGGGCAAACATTGAACGTCTGACCGCCGGCTGACCGAATAAGAAGCGTGCAATACGTCGAAGATTCATTTGCAAGTCGGCCTCCGGCGTGCACTTGAATGCGCGGCGTGCAACTCGAATGCCGCAAGACGTAAATTCCTGATTTTTTGTTTCTGGGGGCACGATGAACACGAAGACCACCTTGGCATTGGCCGCAGTCGTTTCGATTTTCGCCGGCATCGCGGCAGGTTCCGCCGAAGCCGCCTCTGCGAAAGTCGGGACTTTGACCTGCAAAGGTGGCGCGGGCGTCGGCATGATCCTGGGATCGAAGAAGAATTACGATTGCGTTTTCAAACCCACAAAGGGCGCTCCGCAGAATTACGAAGGCGCGGTGACCAAGATCGGGCTTGATCTCGGATTTACGTCCTCTGTCACGATCGTTTGGGCGGTTTTCGCATCCACCGATCTTCCCGAGCGCGCGCTGGCTGGAAACTACGTCGGCGCCAATGCCGATGCGTCTCTCGGCATCGGGGTCGGAACCAAGATCCTGGTCGGCGGTTCGAAGAATTCAGTCAGCCTGCAACCCCTTAGCGTGCAGGGCCAGACAGGCCTCAACGTCGCTGTGGGCGTGGCGGACCTGACCCTGCGGTAAGCCGGCTTCAAGACCCAACATCGCCGCGCTTGCGTTTTGCAGCGCAACATGCGATACAAGGGGGGTTCGGATCGCTCTGGTCCGGCCCGTCGGCGCGCGACTGCGTGAAGGGACAAGAATAGGGAATCGCCGTGACGCGGCTCCCCGTCCTCCGGTCCGCGCCTCTGTTCCCAAAAATACGGCTGCCCCGGCACGCAGGGCGCCTGATGCGCAGGGTCCCGCACTTCGTTTGCGAAGTGGCCCGCCCATCAAGCCCGCGCAGCGTAGGGCGTTTGCCACGGCCGGTCACCCGGTCGCGGCTGCCTGAATGCTCGCGGGTCCAGCGAAAGAAAATTCGTGACAACTTTTCATGACCTCGGCCTCGACCCGCTCCTTCTGAAGGCGCTGGATACGGAAGGCTACAC
>JALOTA010000021.1 GCA_025458125.1 Hyphomicrobium sp. | reverse complement strand
AGGATCGAGCGTTCGGCCTTGGCGTTGCCGGTCAATGGACGCAGCCGGAACAACAGGTCGTCGTCGTCCTCGACGATCTTCGCCTCGCCCCAGATCTTGATGCGCAGCCGTCTTGCATAATCCATGATGAAGATGATCGCGCGAGGGTTCTCCGCGAGGTTACCCGCCGTGATGTACTGCCGGTTGCCTGAGAGATCCGCGAACGCGAGCGTGCTGTCGTCGAGCGTGTGCAGAAATCCGGCCGGTCCGCCGCGATGCTGTATATAGGGTTGTCCCTCCGCGCTCGCCGAGCCGAGATAGAACGAGCGGGTCGAAGCAATGAACGCCGCTAAATCTTGCGTTATGCGGTCGGGCCATCCGCCGCCGTTCTCCATTCGCTCATACTGCGCACGAGAACCGCGCCGGGCTTGTTCGGCCTTCACCGTCGGCGTGAAGGCAACATCTGATGGTAGCCGCTTCAAGATCCTGCCTCCGATGTCTGGGCTGGTCAAAGGCACGGTTTAGATCGCCGGCATGACAATGAAGCCTGGAAGACTTTTCACACGTTCAATCCAGTTCCGCACCGATGGATACCGGTCCAGAAAAACCCCGCCCTCGTGCCCGAGTGCCACATAAGGCATGCAGGCAATATCGGCGATAGTCGGCCGGTCAAGCGCGAGCCACGGATGCTGTGCGAGGTGCGCCTCCATCAGCCCGAGAATGCGGGCCGACTTCGACCTCGCAAGTTCCACATCGAGTTTGTAGCCGAATTTGTCGTGCAACCGGGCATCATTGGGCCCGCGCGCAATCTCGTTCTCTGCAACCATGAGCCACTCAACGACACGTGCAAGCCCGGCCGCGTCTGACGGGAGCCACGTCTCGCCGCCCCACTTGCGGGCAATATAGACAAGAATGGCCTGGCTATCCCGCAGTACGACATCACCGTCTTGAAACACGGGCAGTTCACCGAAGGGATTGAGGTCGATGACGGGCGGTTTCTTGTGATCGCCTGACAGGAAGTCGACAGGAACGATTTCGATCGGGATGCCAAGAAGCGAACTCAAAAGGCGAACCTTGTAGCAGTTGCCTGACAATTCCAGGTCGAAAAGCTTCGCGGCCATGATCGTCGTCCCTTCGGGAGTTGGTATCCTCCGATAAGGGTCGCCCAATCGCCGTTGATCCGCTAGATAGAATATTCGGGAATGATAATACCTAAGAATGGAATAATGCATGGACCGATTTCGCGCCATGAGCGTGTTCGTGGCCATAGCAAATGCCGGCAGTCTCTCGGCTGCCGCGCGGCAGCTTGGTGAACCATTGACGAATGTGAGCCGCCTACTCTCCCAGCTCGAGAATAGCCTGGGCTTGACCCTTGTCGAAAGGACCACCCGGCGCTTGGCTCTCACCGAGGCTGGCCGGCATTATTTGAAGGCGTGCCGGCGGATTCTGGAGGATCTGAGCAGCACCGAGCAGGCGCTGGTCGGTGCGGCGAACGACCTGTCCGGCGAAATTTCGGTCACGGCTCCCGTTGGTCTCGGCAGACTCCATGTGCTGCCTATTGTGAGCAGATTTCTAAAGAGCAATCCGGGAATCCATGTGCGTCTGACCTTGCTCGATCGGATCGTCGATCTGATGGCCGAAGAAGCAGATGTTGCCGTCAGGGTCGGCAGGATGAAGGACTCAGAGCTCCGCGCGTCGCGCGTCGGGACCCTGAGACTGGTCGTGTGCGCGTCCCCGGATTACCTTGAGCATCGCGGAACGCCTTCGACGGTTTCTGCCTTGTCGCAGCACGATTGCATTACATTTGCCGAACTTCCCGGAGGTTCTCGATGGCTCTTCACGAGCAGGAGAAACGGGCGCCACGCGGCCAGGGTTCATTCACGCTTGAACGTCAACACGGCGGACGCTGCGGTTGCCGCCGCCACTGAAGGGATCGGGGTGGTCCGAGTCCTGTCGTATCAAGCCCGCGCCGCGATCGAAGCGAGACTGCTGGTGCCTGTGCTGGAACGGTTCGAGGACGGGTCGATACCGGTCAACCTCGTCTACCGGCCACCGCGCTTGGAACATACACGCATTCGTAAATTCGTCAGCTTTCTTGGCCAGGAACTCCGCTCGAGGCTGGATGAACGATAGCTCGGAGGCGGACAGGGTCAAAAGCATCGGGTCATGGCTATCCCGGAAAGACTGGGGCGGCGGTTCACCAGCCAGGAAAATTGACCGGCCATCGCTTGAACCGTGCAACGCGGGACATCGACCGGTGTGGGGTTTGCACAGGTCCCGCTGGCCCGGCTTCGGGTCGGTAACAGCTGGTTGCCGGGGGTCCGTTTCCGTCGTAGGAGAAAGCCGCAAATCAAAGTATTCTTCAACAACTGCAATGTGAGTTGGCTAACGGGCTTGGTCACGGGCGCGGGGGTCGGCGAATGGTTCGGTCGCGCGCCCTTTTAGGGGAGAATACGACATGGCCATAGAAGCATTGATCATCTGGCTTGTGATTGGCGCGATCGCCGGCTGGCTTGCCGGGCAGATCATGAAGGGCGGCGGTTTCGGTCTCATCGGCGACATTGTCGTCGGCATCATCGGCGCGGTTGTCGGTGGGTGGCTCTTGCCCAGGCTCGGCGTCTTCATCCTTGGCGGCATGCTCGGTGATATCTTGAATGCCGTCATCGGCGCCTGCATCGTTCTCTTCATCTTACGCCTGATACGGTGAGACGGCTCGCGGGGGTGACGGCAGCCTTCGACACGCCGTCCCCCTGATTTGCGAATTGAGCGGCAACCTCTTCGATCCGGCCGAGCTTGGCGAGGAGTACCAGCGGGCGTCTATGGCGCGTCCGGACGCATTGCGGTCAATGAGGCGGCGCATCCGTTACCGGAATCGGGAATACCGCGCTGTTCCGTTCACGGCGTTGCCTTTGAAGATATGGGCGCGTTACGGCTTCGCGCCTGAGAAAGGACACGTCCGGGGTGTTCCCGAAAGAGGTCCCGGCGGTTCCGCGACGAGCCGTATGAAGATCGCAAGAACTTCGTCGCGCGTTGCCGTTTCCACAGCTCCCTGGCTCACATCCTCGCGAGTCCACATCCAGCTTCGGGCGGGATCGTGCCGCATGGCCCAGGTGGGAAAAAGCCGCTGCGCCGAGGTCTCCTGCACGAGAGTCGTCACGTCCGCATGACGATCGTCTCGCTTAATCTTTTCATAAAGCGCCTCGACCTCGGCCCGCTCGCCTTCGAGTAATTGAAGGTAGAGGTCTTCGCGGCAGATCAGCGTGCCGGTGATACCGGCCGCCGCGTTGTTCCGCTGGGCGGTTTTCAAAATGTGCGTCAGAACCAGATCGTCGAACCCGAAGGGGTGAGACGCATAAATCAGCCGCATGAGAGGCATTTGAGACGGCTCCCGGCTCTGATCAGGGGCAATGACGTCCGCCGCAACCGGCGATATCAATAGCTAAGGATAGCGTAGCACATCCGCAGGCGGCGTGTGATCAATCAATCATTCCTGCCAGACGCATCCCCCGCACCGCGACATGAGCCGGCGATTGCACGTCTGCTTCTCTAAGAAAAAAGTTCCAGAAGGATCACCGCCTTGTCATCCGCGGGAGGAGATGCCCCCTCGAACTCCTTGACCTGCTTCATTAACAGGTCGAGGACTTCACAGCCCCGCTCGCCATTGCGGGACAGGAGTGCGGTCACGGGTTCTTCCCCGAAGAGATTCGACGACGAATCTGAGGCCTCGCTGATCCCATCGGTAATGATCAGGAAACCATCCCCTGGCTGCATCTCGTAACGGGCGGACTTGTGTACCGCGTCCTCCAGCAAGCCCAGCGGTGGACCGCCGAAACCTGGCAACCTCTCGACGCAGCCATCGGCGCGGCGCAGGAACGGAGCGAGGTGTCCTGCGCGCACATACGCTAGGCGCCCGGCGCTCACGTCGAATGTGGCAAGCAGGAGCGTCACGAACGTACAGCTGCCATTCGCCGCCGCCAGGTTTGCGTTGACGATGCGCACCGCTTCATCCGGATTTGCGAATAGCTGCTCGGCGTCGGGGCGGTTCGCCAGACCCCGGAAGAGAGCATGTGTTCGGGCCATCATCAGCGCGGCGGCGGCGCCCTTGCCCGAGACATCCCCTAGGATAAGCACGAGGAGGCCCCCGGGGATCCAGAAATAGTCGACGAGATCGCCGCCAACTTCCTTGGCAGGCTCGAGGATGACGTCCACGCTCAGCGAGCGCCCGGAAGCGATGCCTTTGAAAGGCTCCGGGACCAGGGAAAGCTGCAAGGTCCTCGCCTCGGTCAGCTCCAGCTGTTTGCGTCGCAGGTCCTCACGCAGCGCATCACGCGTGATCTCGAGCTTGCGCTGGGTTTCCCTCAATTCCGCGTTCGTTGCTTCCAGCCGGCGGTTCAAGATCGCTTCCTTCTCTTTGAGGAGCGTCATCTCGTAGGCCTTCTGCTGAACGCGCCGCGTGTTGTCCCTTTCGCCAGTCACATCGAGCAGCATGATCCAGGCTTCCTCGTCCTCGACATAAATGTGGATGTCGGCGGCCCTCCCACCAGCCAATTCCACCGCCGGAAGGTAGAAGGGTTCGGCAATGGGAAGCAGTCCTTCGAGAAAATAGGCGTGCTCGAGAACGGGATCTCCGATCCTCAACTGTCCAAGGCCATGCCGCTCCAGGTGGCCGCCGGCCTCGGCGACGCGCAGTTCTCCATCGATGTGAAGATAGGCGAGGCCTCGGGAGTCGTAAGTCAACTCTTGCAGCCGCCTGGCGATCAGAGGAGGCAAGCTGGTCATTGATCAACGCAGCGTTCGAGTGGCCAGACTGTTGAAAGCGTCCTCGACCGATTCTCCCGTGCGCGCGCTGCTTCGCCTAACCCACCAGCCGCGATTTTCCAGTTCGGCTATTTCGCTCTCGGACGTAACCCACTGGTCCTGCAGATCGTGCTTGTTCAGAAGCATAACGAACGGCAGTTTACCGTACTCGGCTTCAACCCGGTCGTGGATAGAGAGCGCGACGTCCAGCGTTGAACGCCGCGTGCCATCGGCGACGAGCACATAGCCCGCGCAGCCCCGGAGGTAACTGAGCCGGAGCGACGAGATATCGTCTTCACCCGCCAGATCCCAGAGAATCAGATTCACGGTCTGGCCAGGAAGCGTTACGATCTTCTTGTCGATCTTCACCCCAACCGTCGTCAGGTAATTTTCAGAGAATATGCTTTCGACGTATCGGCGCACAAGGCACGTCTTGCCGACGGAAAAGGCCCCAAGCATGCAGATTTTTCTTTGAAGCACAGAAGTCATTTCGGCTCTTCAATCCCGACCGTGAATGATACACGCCGGTTGGCAGCGTAAGCTTCCTTTGTCGTGCCGTTATCGATCGGCTCGAGCGGACCGGCACCTCGAACCGACAAAAGGTCTGGATCGACCCCCCGTTTGCGCAACAGGGCGCGAACCGCTTCTGCGCGCGCGACACTGAGCGCGAGATTGTATGTTCCCTCGCCCGCATTGTCGGAATGACCGGTCAAAGTCACCTTGGCGCGAACGTCCGGAGTGGAGAGTGTGGCAATCTCATTCAGATCGCGGGCAATTGCGTCCAGGATCTCCTCCTGCCCCGCAGACGGAAGCGCCACCTTGTAATCAAATCCGATGCTGCGCGACTGCAGCGCAAGCCGCACTTTGTCGATGGCCTCGCGCAGACGCGCGGTCTTCTCGGCGTCGGAATTGATGATCTGGGAAACATCAAGCCCGGGCGCTCCGGAGGGCAGAAGGCGCGCCGCGAGGCGAGCTCTGTCGAGCCATGCCTTCGTCGCTGATCCGCGGCCGATGATGTGCCCATTCTCCACGGTCAGCGTCACACTCGGCGGTGGCTCGAGAGATGCCTCGAGCCGGCGGATGACAAAGGGCGGATCCAGCGACTGATAAGGCGCCCAGTTGGACGAAATGCGCTCAGGATCTAGACCGGCGTCCCGCATGGCGTCTTTCGGATCATACGACAGCGGATCGCGCAGACCCGCGATGCTGTACTTTCCATTTTGATAGGTGGCCTGAGTGATCACGATTCCGGGCTCTGCCCTCAGAAGTGAAAGGAAGGCGTCCCATTTGGCTTTATCGCCGGCGTCGGCATTCTCGACTTTCGATAAGTCGAGTTGCGGTGCTCCAGCCGGCATCACACGTTCGGCATCCTGGGCTCTGAGGAGCCAATCACTCGGCGCCGACCCTGTCGCGACGATGCGGCCATCCTGCAGCGAGAGAGAAACAGACGTGGGCGGTGATAGCGACTTTTGCACCCTGCGCAGCACAAAATCGGAGTCGAGCGCTTCGTACGGAGCCCAGCTTGCGATCACACGCTCAGCCGGAAGACCGCTGTCCTTGATCATCGTATCGGGGTCCACCGCCAGAGGATCGCGCATCCCGGAAACGACGAAAAACCCGCCGCGCCGCGACGCTTCCGTTATGACGATGCCCGGCTGTGCGCGCAGATCTTCCAGATAGCCCTGCCACCGCCGATCTTCGTTCAGCCAGTTGAACGCCCACAGTCCAGCGGCAGCGACGGATAACAGGCAGATGATCCTGAAAGCCATCCGCAGCACGTGTCCGCGCGAGCGAGGCATCTGCTGCCCGATCTTGACGAGTTCCTGCAGAGCCTTCTCAACGTCCTCGAATCCGCTGCTGTCGCCGTCGAAATTCTCCAGTTCGCGCGCGCGATCGGCGTGGATGCGGGCGAGCGAACTTCCCAGAGTGTCGCGCAGCCCTTCCTGCGGCGTGCCGCGAATGACGGCCACGAGCGTGGCGAGGGGGCCTGGCTCGGACCACAAGCGCAGTTCACCGAGTTGAAGGCTGTCGAGTCCTTGCTGGTTCTCGCTCGTGAAGGAGTCGTGAACGAAGTCCTGGATCGCACTGAGCATCGAGGACACGAGCTGCGGGTCCTGGCTCGCGGCGTTCTCGGCAGCGACGTGGGAAATGAGTAGACCAGTTTTCCGGTGGATCAGAAACGCATGCTCCACCTGATAGACGAGAGTATGTTTGAGTACGACCTCCGCGAAGGGAATACCCGTCCGCCACGCTTCCCATCGCCACCGCAGGCCGCGGAGACTCAAGCTGTGCTTCAGCGTTTCGTTCAGAGATTGAAAGGTTTCGTCGATGGATTCGCCGATTGATCGGCGCAAGGCGGGAAGGATGAGAGGGTAGAGCACATTGACGAGGGCGCGTGGATCGCTTCGGATCGAATTCTCTGCCGCCTTCTCCAAGGTCGGGACAAGCACCTGCCCGAGCCGCGGGTCGCTATAAGCGTGTTCAATAGCGCTCGGAAGAACCCTCCCTACCGATGTTGCGAGCAGATCGGGATTTTCAACCTCCTGTGTGAGCCGCTGGAGGATCTCGATCTCGCGCCCAAGCAAGAGTTGGCGCAGCTCTTCGAGCCTGACATCCGAGACGGGGACCCCGGACGGTTGTGCTACACCGGGCTTAAGGTGCCGCGCAACTTCCATTAGATGCGTTGCGAGCGCCTTGCGATCCACGGCGTCATTGAGCGAACGATCCGGAAGCTGATGCAGCATGTTGGAGTTCACCGGCCTTCCGCCGCTCAAGAATCCGATGGGCGACGCAGCGGTGAGGTGACGTCGCCCGTGAGGCCCTGCGTCGCCGGATCATGATTGATGCACTTGGCCACTTCTACAAACAGCCCCGACAATAAATTCCGGTCGGCTTTCACGCCGTTCAGTTCGGCGAACATGCTGTCGATGACACCCTGCAGTTCAAGGCTCTTGCGCTTTACCTCTTCCCGCAAAGCTTGCGCTTCCTGGACGATCCGGTCTCCGACATCGCGCTCGAACTGCACGAGTTGATCGGTGAGTGCCCGCACCCGCTTCTCCAGAGCAAGATTCTGTTCTTTGAGAGATCTTTCGATTTCCCGCTCGCCGTCGCTACGCGCCTGCTGTTCTTCCCGCAGTAGGCTTCCCAGCGTTTCGATCTGCCGCTTCGAGTTGGCCTCGAAGGAGTTCAAGCTTCGCGTCGTTTCAATTTCCAGATCGCGGAAGCGTTGGGCAAATCGGTCCTCGAGCTTCGAAAAGCGGCGCTCGTAGTCGACCATCTGATTTCCGAAGAGCAGCTTTCGGATCTGGTCGACTCCCTGCGGCTCCCATTCCGGCAGGTGACCGTTGGGGCCATGGCCGTTTGCCCGACCAACGCCTTCTGCGACGGGCTTCAGTGAATCAGCATCTTCCGGCGCATCACTCATTACACGGCCGTCCCATATCCTGTTCCCGCGGAAAAACTCCTCACGCAGGTGGGAAATAGTGCCAATTGCCTAGAGTTCTAGCAACTTCTTTGAGCGCAATTAATTCTGGCACGGAAGTTGCCGGAAATGACAGGAGATGAAATTGCAGTTCATCGACGATCTGTATGAATGAAAAAGCGTTTTCAGTTTTTTGCGCACAATTCCGCGCAGCGTCTTGCGGTCGGCATCCTGAAACTTGGGCAATTAGCTGCACAAAATAAGAGCAGAGAATCCGAAGTGGGCGAGCCGGTCGAGGGGAGGGGGCATCTTGAGTCAGCTGTTTTCCAAGAACACGTCCGGTTCCGGCGCGGATCCTGAAACGGCAAGCGCGCAGACCGCGCACAATGGCGACGAGTTTTCATCCAACCCGCCTCTGATGACCGAAAAGCCGCCGGTCCCTTTCCCGGTCGGGCCGCTCGACGCATCGCGCTTCAAAAGCATGATGCTGTCGGAAAAGAGTACCAGCGAGCAGGGGCCTCCAGCGCAGCCGACATTCGCGATTGAAGAATCGACGAGCGGCTCCCCGCCAATTTCGGATCTTCTCACGGACATCTACCA
Organism: Hyphomicrobium sp.; assembly: GCA_025458125.1. GTDB lineage: Bacteria > Pseudomonadota > Alphaproteobacteria > Rhizobiales > Hyphomicrobiaceae > JAGVSR01. The sequence continues at coordinate 13,008 of JALOTA010000021.1, read as the reverse complement.
ACGCGCGCGCGCTCTGAACGAAGGGGCTCTCGCCGATTACATTCCCGAACTGGCCAAGGCCGACCCTCACGCGTTCGGCATCGCGATTGCGACGACAGATGGGCAAATCCACTCGATTGGCGACGCCCGGACAGAATTCACGATCCAGTCGACGTCGAAGGCGTTGACGTACTGCCTCGCGCTCGAACTGTGCGGTCGCAAACACGTGTTTTCCCGCGTCGGCGTGGAGCCCAGCGGCGATCCATTCAACGCCATTGAATTCAGTCCGGCCTCCCGCCGCCCCTACAACCCCATGGTCAACGCTGGCGCAATTACGGTCGCGGGCATCCTTTGCGAGACGTTGGGCTACGATGCGGCCCTTGATCTCGTCCTGACCCGCTTCTCGGATGCTGCCGGTCGTCAGCTTCGCGTCAACGAAAGCGTCTATCGCTCCGAGTCCGAAACCGGCCATCGCAATCGCGCGATTTCTCATCTTCTGCTGAGTGTCGGAGCGATGGCCGCACCGCCAGAACCTTCACTGGATCTCTACTTCAAGCAGTGCTCCATCGAAGTCACTGCGGCCGATCTTGCGATGATCGGCGCGACATTCGCGAACCTCGGAGAAAATCCCGTCTCAAAAAAGCAGGTCTTTGATTTCGCCGCCGTGCGCGACACGCAGGCGGTTATGTTCACCTGCGGCATGTATGACTACTCCGGGAATTGGGCCTACGACGTGGGAATTCCCGCCAAGAGTGGCGTGGGTGGCGGTATCATGGGCGTGGTCAACCGCCAGCTCGGCCTTGGGACCTATTCTCCGCGTCTGGATGTGAATGGGAACTCGGTCAGGGGCATCGCCAGCTTCAAGATGATGTCTGACGCTCTGGGGCTTCACGCGTTCGATTTGACCAACACGGGTTCACCCTTCATCGGCGCGTTCTTCAAGCGCAATCAGACTTGAGAGAGCCGGCCGCAAGCGAATAGCACGCGCGCCCGTTTGGAAGCGTCCGGCATGGACATCGAATACAAGGGGGGAGCATGGAAATAGTCGTTTCTCAGTTCGGCGATGCTGCGAAGAAGGTTGCACTCGTCGGAAAGCTCGACATCGATGGTGCGGCGGCAATCGAAAGCCGGTTGGCCGACCTGGCGCGCACCAAGGGCAACATCGTCATAGACATGAGCAAAGTGGCCTTCATCGCCTCGATCGGTCTGCGCCATCTGGTGATGACTGCAAAGGCGGTCGCGCGGAATGCCGGCAAGATGCTGCTCCTGGACCCGAACCCCTTGGTGACAGAGGTGCTCCAGGTTTCCGGGCTGCAGGGAATTTTGCCGATTGTTCGCTCCGAGCAGGAGGCGCTCGCAGCCTTGCGGGACTGAGGCCGCCGATGACGGGTACGGAAAAAATCCATCAGCGCGTATTCGGAGCCGACCCCCGCGGCGTCGGTGCCATCGATGACTGGGTCATGGAAATGACAGCCGATCTTGGGATTGACCGGCGGACCGCTTTCGCAGGCAGGGTCTGCATCGCAGAGCTTGCCGATAACGTCATCGAACATGGACGTCCTACGGTGAACGATCAGATCGTCCTGACCATCGGTGCCGCGGACGGCGCCTTGAATATCGAGTTTCAAGACACGGCCCCCGCATTCGACCCCGCGGCTATCGTCGGACGTCCACCGCACGCGGAAGCCTACGAGGGCGGACGTGGACTCATGATCGTGAAATCGTATGCCGATACTTTAGAGTATTGGCACGACGGGCGACGCAACAACATAAAAATCACGATACGGCCATCGGTCCGCCGGTGATGATCCTTCGGATTCTGCCACCGAGGCAATGGCCCGCGCCGGCCGTGGGCATCGGCCATTGATGAAAGCAAGCGCGAAGCCAGGACGCAATCTATCGCGCGTCGACTTGATCGCTGTCTGCGCAACGATCCGTTTCTATCGGCGAATGCGGCTTACTTCTTGCCGGCGGGTGCCGGAACGGCTGGCTCGGCTTGGCGCGCACCGGTCGGTCCATTTCCAGCAGCGGCCGGCGCAGGACGGCTCGTATCGACTGCTATACTGATCAAGCGCCATTCGCCGCCGACCTTCTGAAACGCAAGATCGAAATCGACCTGTTCGGGTTCCGTCGGAATGAAGCCGCTGAGCCGCAAGATGCCGTTCCGCCGAATGGCGGGCGGCCGGATCAGTCGAGGATCGAAGAACATGACGGGGTTGAGGTCGATGTTGCGTTTGCGCAAAGGCGCGAAGATTTCCTCGGCGAAGGCTGTTCACATTATACAACAAGTCTGTTTTCACTGGTCTTTTTCATCAGACTACGCCATGTCGTGAGACCCTCCTCGCGAGGCGCTGAAGCACGCGACGTATTCCACTGATAACCTCGCCTTAAGGCCTGACGGCGGCGCGTTCTTGTGGCAGTTTGGGAGTATGCCTTCCGTGACGCGAATTTCTGAGTTGAAGAATTGCATTTGGCAGCAGGCCCTGATTTCCCGTCAGGATCGAGAGGAGCTGAATGGCCATCGCTCCTGCATCGTATGGTTCACAGGCCTTTCAGGCGCAGGCAAGTCCACGTTGGCTCGCGGAGTGGAAGCGGCACTCCATCTGCGCGGCATAAGGACGTTCGTTCTGGATGGAGACAACGTCCGGCATGGGCTGTGCTCGGATCTTGGCTTCGATGACAAATCGCGAACCGAGAACATTCGCCGGGTGGGCGAGGTCGCCAAACTGATGATGGAGTCCGGCGCAGTGGTGCTTGCGGCTTTCATTAGCCCCTTCGCTGGCGACCGAAATCTGGTCAGGGACCTCGTGGAGCCCGGCGACTTCTTCGAAATCTACTGCAAAGCCAGCCTCGCCGAATGCGAGGCGCGGGACGTGAAGGGGCTGTATAAGAAGGCACGGCGCGGCGAAATCAAGAACTATACAGGCATCGACTCGCCCTACGAGATTCCCGAAAACGCCGAACTGATCCTGGATACCGAAAACGAAAATATCGAAGAATCGATTGCCAGGGCGATCGGGCTCCTTGACGACGCCGGCCTCTTCGATCGCGATCGGTAACGGTTTGGCAAGGCGTTCGGGTCTCGCGGCCCGGTCAACCACCAAGAGCGATCGTTATCACCACCAGCAGCGCTCCAAGCAGCCCGACAGCAACGCCCGGCACCCAATAGGGCGTCCAGCCCATGTGCTTGCCGAGCCCGCAGCCGATAATGAACAGAAGAGCCACGGCGATGGCATTCGAGATACGCAATGCAAAGCCAACGTCATCGCTGAACATAAATGGAAGAGCGACCGGAAGCGTCGAAAAGAACACCAGGAGAAATATTCCGCCCGCGCCACGCCATTCAGCCCGGGTTGGCATCAGCCGCCGGCCGGGAATGGGGTTGCTCCGAACTGCGCCCGCGAGCCGGTCGAGTTCCGCCTCGGTGAAGATCATGCCGGCACCGAGAGGAATATTATCGACGATGATCCGCCGGGCATTCTCCGGCGAAGCGGATGCCACGTCCAAGGTGAGTGTCCGCAGCCGTTCACGAGTCACGATCTGGGCAAGAAGATACATCGCTGCGTCCACGATTCCCCATGCGAGATTGCATCCGATGGCGCCGGCAAGCATGGTCCGGACGTCCGCCTCCGTCGCCACGACGCTGATGGTCGACGTGAACGTAAGAGCCATGATGAGGCCGAAGATGATTTCCGAAGAACGTTCCAGGGGATCGAGGATTGGTTCTTCTGGGGTATTGGCCATCGCTATGCTCACATCGTCTGCTCGACAGGTCTGATGGAGGGCGCTGCCTTTTCCGAGTGCTGGGAGAACATCAGCATGTAGAGAAGAGGCACGACGCCGAGTGTCATGATGGTTCCGATACCGAGCCCGAACATCATCACCACGGTCATGCCCCGCCAGAGCTCGCCGCCGAGAAGGTAGAGAGGGACAAGGCCGACGATCGTCGTCAGTGTCGTCATGACGATGGGACGAAGACGCGCTCGGGCGGCCTCTAGAACGGCCTTCAAAAGAGTGTCCTGTTTCTGCCTCTCTTCGTCGATCTTTTCGATCAGTACGATGGCGTTGTTTACGATGATGCCTGCAAGGGCGATCAATCCCAACATAGCATTGAAATCGAGTTTGGCGCCGGTCAGGTTTAACCCGAGCGATGCACCGATCAGAATGAGCGGTATCGTGACGATGATGATGAGAGTTCGTCGAAAGGAGTCGAACTGCCAGATTAGAAGAACAACGATCGCGACAAGACAGTGGGGCATGTACATGAACAGCGCCCCGTTGGCCTTCTGGCTGGCCTCAACCTCTCCGCCCGCCGACCAGTGATAACGCTCAGGCAGCTCGAGCTGGTCCAAAAGGGGCCTGACCCGATCGAGCAGCTGTTTGGCGGTCAGGTCGGGATTGATGCCCGAAGTCGTGATTGTCCTTTCCAAGTTATATCGATGGATGACGTAGGGTTTGAGTTCGCCGGCAAGGTTGGCGACTTGAAGCAGTGGGATGGGTTGTCCCTCATCATTGGCCACTGTGACATCCGCGAGATCATCGAGAGTCGCACGATCCTCCTCCCGTGCCCGCAGGACGATGGGAATGATACGATCGCCCTCGCGGTAGTCTGTCACTTGAGTACCGTCGAAATTTGCTTCGAGCGCGCGCGCCGTAGCGGCCGGCGAGAGGCCCGCCCGCCGCGTACGTTCCTGGTCGATGAGCACGTCGATCTGAAGAACGGGATTGGCCCAATCGGTTCGCAGATCTTTCGTGCCGGGAATTGAGGCTAGCATGTCCTCGATGCGCTTGCCGGTCTGGTAGAGCGGGTCGATGTCGGTTCCCGACAACCTGATCTTAAGGGTCCCCGGCGCCTCCTTTCCGAGAAACAGCAACTCGGTCCATCCGCGAGATTCGGGCAATTGGGCTGCGATGAAGGTCTCGATGCGTCTCCTCGCTTCTGCGACGTCACCGGCGTTTCTGGTGTTAACGACGCCGAATGCGACATGTGGCGCTGGATCGGACGGAGCAAGGGCCAGGAAGAAACGCGGTCCGCCGCTAGCGACATAAAAAACGCTAGACGTCACATCCGCGTTCGACGTCTCGTCGGCAATCCAACGCGCGAGGCGTTCCGTCACGCGCAACGTTTCCAAGTCACTCGCGCCCGCCGGAAGCTCCAGCTTGACGACGAACTGCGCACGATCCGACGGCGGGAGCAGCCCTGTGGGAACCCTGCCCAGACCATACACCGACAAAGCAAGGACAAGGCCTAGGACCGCGAGAGTCTGATAGGGCCGCGCAAGCAGCCACGCGAGCCAATCGGCATACGATCGGGTCAGACGATAAATGAGGCCATCCCGCTCTACCTGCTTGGATGCGGCCGGCAGAAACCACACGCACAGAAGCGGCGTCACTGTGCAGGACAAGAGCCAGCTTGCAAGGAGTGTCAGAATGATGACCTGCGCCAAGGCCCTTAGAAACTCGCCCGCCGAGTCCGGCGCCAGAAGCAGCGGAAGAAAAGCGAGGATGGTCGTCAGCGAGGAGGTCAGCAGTGGGATCGCCAGTGTACGTATTGCGGCAAGCGCCGCTGCCTTCCTGTCTTCGCCGCTGTCGATACGCTTCTTGATGTCCTCGGCAATCACGACACCGTTGTCGACGAGGAGGCCGAGTGCAATGATGATGGCGGCGATTGAAATACGATGTAGTGGAATGTCCCATAGCAGCATGCCGACAAGGGCGAGAAAGATGCTGAGCGGAACGATCGTGCCGACGATGGCGCCCGCCCGAAGCCCCAGAAAGAGCATGACCACGGCGAGTACCGTTAGAAGCGTCTGAGCGAGATTGCTCGTCGCCTCCGCGACAGCGGCGGCCACGATCGGCGGCTGGTCCGTCACAATGGACAGCGTCATCCCGAGCGGCAATTCCTGGCGCAACTGGTCCAGAGCGGCTGTTGTCTCGACACCAAAATCCTTGATCGCAACGTTCGGAACCATGGAAAGCGCGAGGATCACCGCGGGCCGGCCATTGAACAGAACGGGCTTGCGCGGCGGATCGACGTATCCCCGCTCGACGCTGACGATGTCGCGTACATAAACGACGGCCCCGGTAGGAGTGCGAACCGGCACGTCGCCGATCGCTTCGACCGAGCGGAAATCTCCGCTGGGTTCGAGCGCATAGCGCATCCCGTCTTCCGTGATCAGCGAGCCTGCCGGCAAAATCTGGTTCTGTTCGGCAATCGCATTCAGGACCGAAGTGCTGGTCAGCCCAAGCTGCGCCAACCGCGTGCGGTTGAAAGAGAGCCATATCCGTTCATCCTGCACGCCGAAGAGATCGATCCGGCTGACGAGCGGTAGCGACGAGAGGCGGTCGCGGATCCATCTCGCCTGCGCGCGCAGTTCTGCCATCGTGAAGTCGGCACCCGCCAGCGCAAGAGTAGTGACCGCTACGCGGCCGTAGTCGTCGTTGACGAGCGGGCCCACGGCACCGGTCGGGAGCGACCCAGCCAAGTCGGACATCTTGTTGCGGAGATTTTCCCAGACCGGACGGACGTTGGTGATTGTCGGAAGAAGTTCGACCTTTACCGTTGCGAGCCCGGTCTGGGCGGACGACTGGACGACGTCTACCTCCGGCATCTGCTTCACGGCCTCCTCGACAGGCTTGATCAGCAGTTGCTCGACACGGCTCGCCGACATGCCTGGGAAGGCGATGGTGACGACGGCGGTTCGGATAACGATCTCAGGGTCTTCCTGGCTCGGCTGGCGCAGGTAAGTGTAGGCTCCAGCAAAAAGAATGAGAACGACGATCGTCAGCGTTAGCCGCCATCGCTCGATGGAAAAACGTGTGAGCGCCTCCATCCCCATCACTCCGGCGGCAACCAGAGACGGACTTTCTGCCCGTCTCTTAAGAACGCCACGCCTGCCGTGACGATCCGGTCACCCGGTTGCAGGCCGTCTCCCACGAAGACCCGGTTTCCGGCCATGCCTACGACCGGGACCTCTCTGCGCTCAACGGATTCCTTTGCGCTATCGAAGAGGAAAACGGTCGCGCGTTTCCCGACAACCGGCCCCGTTTCCGTCGTGTCGAAGCGGATCGCCGAGAGAGGTATGGAGAATACCGGGCGATCTCTGGCTTTGTCGCGCGCGATCTGCAGTGTCACAGATGCCGACATTCCGCTGCGTGCCCCCGGCGTTGGATCATTGAGCCGAGCGCGAACGCGAAAAGCGTTACCTGCCTCCGCCATGGCACCGATTTCGATGATCCTTCCCTCGAAAACCGCATCCTGAAGGCCCGGAACTGTGGCGGTCACGGGTTCCCCGTACCTGAGTGCAGGGACGAACTGCTCCGGCACGAGAACGGATACTTCCAGAGCATCCTGTCGACCGACCTCGTAGATCGGCTGTCCGGCTGACACTTCCTCAAATTGATTTGCGAGCAACTTCGTAACGATGCCGTCACGCGGCGCGATCAACCGTGTTCGCTTGAGGTTCTCTTCCGCGGATGTGACCGCCACTTCGGATATCTGGCGGTCGGAACGCGCGTTAGCCAGGGCCGCTTCGGCCCGCGAGAGCGCCGCCGGAGAGACCGTTCCGCTCTTTGCCAATTGCGATTGACGAGCAAACATATCTTCCGCGTCGCGAAGCCGGATCGTTGACGACTCGAGCTTGGACTTCTGGCTGGCAAGGGCGCGCTCGAAATCCGCGGGGTCCAGCCGGGCTATTTCCTGTCCGGCCTTGAATTCCGAGCCGTCGCGAAGCGGGACATCGATGAGTTTGCCCGCGACGGCGAAGCTGAGCTTGGTTTCTTCGGCGACGATGAGAGTTCCAGAAAGGCTGCGTTCCTGAGCAGCGTCTTCCCGGGTGACTTCGACGGTCTTCACCGAAGGTATGGGCGGCGGCACGGCCGGTCCGTCGTTGTCGCCGCAGCCTCCGGCAATCGCACCACAGGCCGCTGCAAAGGCGGAAATGACGGTCTTTGACGCTGAACGCCGCTTCGCACGAAGGGCCTTGTTCATGAAATGCCAGGCTGCGCCCGCCCCCTTAGATCCAGTCGTGATCAAGTGTACTGAGTTGGCTGGTAATGCGTGTCAGGAAAGCCGTGGACCAGCCGAACAACAGAAGTCCGTTCGCCCCTTCAATCGCAGACACGAGCCGCCAGGGTGGTTCGATCACCACATCCCCGTAACCGATGGTCGTGAAGCTCGCCGTTGAAAAGTAGAGCGCGGTCTCGACGTCAGGCACAGTCCCCGCCGCAAGGTATAGCCCGGCATAGAGCCATATCTCCAGCGACAGCAGCGCCATTATGAACAGGACGACGAAAAGAATGGCCGCCCCTTGCCCCAGGTGCGGCCGGGCGATCGCCCTTCGCCGGCGATTGCGCAGAAGTGCCAGCAGGATAACGAGGCCTGCGTAGTGCAGACCCACCGTCAGCATCACCATGGTCGTGGCGATGAGAATACTTCCAAGCATGGGCACTCCCTGGATCGATGACCAGGGAGGAGCAGTAGCACGCGGTGAGAGAGATGATCAGCACCCACCATGACGCGCGGGTCCACGCGACCTCCGCCCGTTGTCGTCAGCACACGATGGATGGCGCCGGCGCCACCACCGGCAACGGTTAGGCCTTCGGCGGACCGTAATAGCCCTTCCGGTCCTCTCCCGATGTCAGCAGCCTGACGCCTTCCACGATGTAGGGGCTGACACCCTCGCCACCGGCGGCGATGTACTCGATCAGGTCCTGACGCATGCGGGGATCCCAGTAGGTCCTCAGATGATTGCGGATTCCTTCCGCGCGCCGCGCCGCGGGATAAGGCGAGAAGAAATCCGCGATCTGGTTGGCCATGACGATGAGGCGATCCAGCGGAACGGCGCGGCTGGGCCGGGCCTGTTGGGTATGTCCGGCAGTCTGGCTCATGCGGTCACCACCTCGTCACGGGCCTTCTTGCTCTTTGCGCTCTTTTCTGCGGTGTCGGCGGCAACCTTCGTGACCTCGACGGCCGTGACCTTGTACTCCGGACAGTTGGTCGCCCAGTCGGAAAGATCCGACGTGACGACGTTGATCCGCGTCTCGGCGTGATGGAACGTCGTGTAGACCACGCCGCTGCCGACTCGTTCGGAGTATTTGGCTCTCAGTTCCGTCGATCCGAACCGGCTCGCCACTTTCACCCGGTCGCCATCGCGAATGCCGCGCGTGCGCGCGTCATGCTCGCTGATCTCGAGAACGTCTTCCGAATGCCACCGGTTGTTTTCCGTGCGCCGCGTCTGCGTGCCGACGTTGTACTGCGTGAGAATTCGGCCCGTGGTCAGAAGCAGCGGGAACTTGTCGTTCGTGCGCTCGGCCGTCGGGACGTACTCGGTCAGCATGAAGGTGCCGCGCCCGTTGGCGCGCGGGAACTTCTCGCGATGAAGCACTTCCGTGCCTTCCGGGGCGTTCTCGTCGCATGGCCATTGAGCTGACCCGACGCGGTCGAGCAGCTCGAAGCTGATGCCTTTGTAGGCGGGCGACAGACGGGCGATCTCGTCCAGGATCTCGCCGGCGTGGGCATACTTCGCCGGATACCCCATCGCGTTCATGAGCATGACCACGATTTCCCAGTCCTGGTAGCCGGCCAGCGGCTCCACGACCTTGCGCACGCGATTGACGCGCCGTTCGGCGCTGGTGAACGATCCGTCCTTTTCCAGCGACGAGCTGCCGGGCAGGAAGACGTGCGCGTACTTCGACGTTTCATTGAGGAAGAGATCCTGAATGACCACGCACTCCATCTGCCGCATCGCCTCGATGATGTGGCTCTGGTTGGGATCGCTCTGAACCGGGTCTTCGCCCATGATATACATGCCGCGGAAGTTGCCGGCGAGGGCGGCGTCGAACATGTTGGGCAGGCGAAGCCCGGGCTCCGCGTCGAGCGTCACGCCCCAGTCCTGCTCGAACGAACTGCGCACCTCGTCGTCGGTGACGAAGCGATAGCCGCTGAACACATGCGGCCAGCTGCCGAGGCAGCTCCCGCCTTGCACGTTGCCTTGGCCGCGCAGCGGGTTCACGCCGACGCCTTCACGGCCGAGCATTCCGCATGCAAGCGACAGATTGCCGAGGCACATCACGCCCGTCGAACCTTGCGAGTGCTCGGTAACGCCGAGCCCATAATAGATCGCGCTATTCGGCCCGGACGCATAGAGGCGCGCGGCCTTGCGGATCAGTTCGGGGTCAAGGCCGGCCTCGGGTCCGACCACCTCCGGCGAGTACCGGTCGGAGGAGACGAAAGCGGCCCAGCGTTCGAACTCGTCCCATTCGCAGCGCTCGCGAACGAAAGCTTCGTTGAAAAGTTTCTCGCGGACGATCACGTGCGAGATGCTGTCGAGGACGGCGACGTTGGTGCCCGGCCGCAGGCTGAGATGCACGTCCGCACTTATGTGCGGCGATTGCACGGTTTCCGTTCTGCGCGGATCGATCACGATCAGCTTTGCGCCCTGACGCAGCCGCCGCTTCATCAACGATCCGAAGACGGGGTGGCCTTCCGTCGGGTTCGCGCCGACCACCATGATCACGTCGGCCTGCATGATGGAGTCGAAATGCTGGCTGGCTGCACCCCAACCCACCGTTGCGGAAAGTCCGAACTGGGTGGGCGAGTGGCAGATGCGCGCGCAGTTGTCGATATTGTTGTTGCCCATCACGGCGCGTGCCAGCTTCTGCACGAGAAAGATTTCCTCGTTCGTGCACCGCGAGCTTGACACCGCGCCCACCGACTTCGTGCCATACTTGGCCTGGACGCGCCGCAATTCCGAAGCGGCGTGCTGGATCGCTTTCTCCCAGCTCACCGGCGTCCACGGATCGTCGATGGACTTGCGAATCAGTGGCGTCGTCACGCGATCGTCGCTGACATAGTAATCGAATGCGAAGCGGCCCTTGATGCAGCTGTGCCCGTGGTTGGCCTTACCTTCCTTCCATGGGATCATGCGCACGATGCGGCCCTGATGCGTTTCGGCCTTGAATCCGCAGCCCACGCCGCAGTAGGCGCACGTCGTCACAACCTGCTTGTCTGGTTTGATCGGATTAGCCACGGCTGTATTCTCCTTCGAACAGAGATTTCTCGACGAGCGCCTGGGTCGGGCACGTTTGCACGCACGCGCCGCAGCTGACGCATTCAGACTCGAAAAACGGTTCATCCATTCCGGCTGCGATCTTGGAATCGAAGCCTCGGCCTTGCACGGTCAGCGCGAAGGTTCCCTGAATTTCCTCGCATGCGCGAACGCACCTGTTGCATACGATGCACTTGGCCGGGTCGAACAGGAAATAGGGGTTCGAAGCATCCACGTCGCTGTCGAGATGCGTTTCAATGGCATCATAGGGATGCGAGGTGACGCCGCACTGCGCCAGCGCCTCGTGGAACTCGCTCCAACCGCCTTCTACATCCTCGGCGGGAAAATCCGACAGATAGAGTTCAAGCACGCCTTTGCGGAGCTGTTGCAGCTTTTCCGATTGGGTGCGGACGGCCATGCCCTCCGAGACGATCGTCGTGCAACTGGCAGGGAAGCCGCTGCGCCCTTCGATCTCTACCAGGCAAAGACGGCAACTGCCCCAGGCTTCCAGCGTGTCCGTCGCGCAGAGCTTGGGAATGGATTGGCGGGCCTGGGCGGCCGCGAACATCACAGAACTGCCCTGCGGAACCGAGACGCTCTGCCCGTCGATGGTCAACGTCACGACGGGACCCGCGCGCGGCGGCGTCCCGTAGTCGATTTCGTCCTTCAGATCCCGAAGCTCGGACCAGAGCATTCTCGCTTCTCCTGCGGCTTTGTTTGTCACATCTGGTGCTACTCAAGACCTAGAACTGCTCTAAATTGATTGTATTGATATGACCGATTGAAATTCTCAATGATTAGAATCTAAGCATATGAAACGTATGATATTTCTTCGTTCGATGCGGCTTTTCCCGGTCGCGAGGACAACTGCGGCGCCTCGCCTCAAAGCCTCGGCACGCTCGATCATCGGCGCGCACTGGAAAGCACCCGCTAACCGCGCCCGGCATTCGTCTCGGCAAACCCGGAGCGCCATGCTAGACGACAGGAATATGTAGCTCCGCTCCGGCGCGCGGTCGACATCGTTCAATCATGCGATCCGCTGGACGAATGCTTGCGTAAATTGTCAAAGGCAACCATGTGCCCCCTGACAGCGGAATCCCTCCAGAATGGCCAGTAAGACAAAGCTTATGACGGCTCCTACTCCCCGCGTCGTTCGTCCATCCCGCGCCGAGGCTGAAGCCGCCGTGCGCACACTCATCGCGTGGGCAGGCGACGATCCGGCCCGTGACGGTCTGTTCGAGACCCCCTCGCGCGTCGTGAAAGCGTATCAGGAATATTTTCGCGGCTATGATCAGGACCCGGAAGAAATTCTCGACAAGACCTTCGAGGAAATCGAAGGCTACGACGAGATGATCGTGCTTCGGGGCATCCGCTTTGAAAGCCACTGCGAACATCATATGGCGCCGATCATCGGCCGCGCCTGGGTCGGCTATATCCCCAATGGCCGGGTCGTGGGCATCTCCAAGCTCGCCCGTGTCGTCGAAGCCTACGCGAAGCGGCTCCAGATCCAGGAGAAGATGACGGCGCAGATTGCAAACGCCATCGAAACCGTCCTGAAGCCGCAGGGTGTCGCCGTGGTCATCAAGGCGGAGCACCAGTGCATGACCGCGCGCGGTGTCATGAAGCCTGGCACCGATCTCGTGACGAGCCGGATGCTGGGCATTTTCCGCGACAACCCCATCACGCGCCAGGAATTCCTTTCTGTCGTCGACTGATCGCGGGCCTTCGTCGGATTTGGTTCACGGGCGCTGCGCCTCAGCGGCGCCCGTTTTCATTTCACCAGCAGTTCCGGCCGGTACTCGAAATGCATGGTGTCGAAGTGATACCAGCGCCCGCCCCAGATGAAACCGTGCCTCTCGAATATTCGCACGATCTCGAACGGGATGGAGTTGCGCCATGCATAGCGTCCCTGCGCATCGGGCTTCGACCAGCGCCAGTAATGGGACGGCTTGACCGCCAGATCGATGGCGATGCCATAACC
>JALOTA010000020.1 GCA_025458125.1 Hyphomicrobium sp. | reverse complement strand
TCTGAAGTTCTGTGCCTTCGATACACGGTCGGCATCGGGACTGGATATTCCGGGCTTCGGCGGCACACTTCCCGACGGCGCGTTCGTGCGATCCGTTTCCACCGGCAGCCTCGAGCAGATCACGCTGCGGCTTGGAATTCTCCACGCGCTGCGCGAAAGCGGTGTTCGAGTCTGGAACGACGCGCGCATCATCGAACGCTGCGTCGACAAATCGACAGCCACATTTCTGTTCCAGAAGGCAGGTCTTCCGGTCCCCGTGACCCGGACCGCCGAGGGGGCCGGGGCCGCACGCGAATTCATGAGCCAGGAAGCCGGCCGGCCGGTCGTGGTGAAGCCGTTGTTCGGAAGCCAGGGCAACGGCGTCCGCCGCGTTGAAACCTTCGAGCGGCTGCCCGAACCGTCCGAGGTCGGCGACGTCTACTACGTCCAGCGCTACCTTCGTGGCGCCTCAGACACTCGTTTCGAGGACTGGCGGCTATTCGTTTCTCGAGGACGCGTGCTGGCCGCCATGTCCCGCGTCGGTCGCACCTGGATCACCAATGTGCATCAGGGTGCCGAACCTACGCCTGTGGATGCCGGCCCGGAGATGGCGGGGCTCGCCCTGGAAGCGGCGCGCGTGATCGGTGCCGACTATGCCGGCGTGGACCTCATCCGCGACGAGACCGGCAGGCTCCTCGTCCTTGAGATCAACTCCAACCCGGCCTGGAAAGGTCTCCAGAGCGTTACGGATGTGAATATCGCCCGCACGCTGGCGGAGGATTTCCTGGCCGCGCTTGGCGAAAGACAACCGGCATGAGTGGCGCCCTTGCTCAGCCCGAGATTGCAGCGGCATATCTAGCCGCCTGCCGGTTGGAGGTGCGCGCGCTCAAACCGGGCAACGTCCACGTCTACGCCGACGGTCATCGGATGTCGGTCGCCGATTTCGACAAAAGTGCGGAGGTATCGGCACCCTTCGTCTGTGATCCCGCTCGTCCCGTGGGTCAGCGCATCCGTTACGCCGTGGAGGCGACATTCTCAGCCGTCGCTCAGAACACCAACCTGGGCATCGTGCTTTTGTGTGCGCCGCTTGCTGCCGCAGCCGGGCTCCCATCGCCGGCTCTGCTCGCAGACCGCATGCAACCCGTCCTTTCGGCTCTCTCCCACGACGACGCCCGCAACGTCTATTCGGCGATCGCATATGCCAATCCGGCCGGCCTCGGCACCGCGAATGCCGGCGACGTCCGCGCCGCCCCACCGGCGCACTGGACGTTGCTCGATGCAATGCGCGCCGCCGCACCGAACGACATGATCGCGGCGGAGTACGCCACGGCGTATGCGGGGGTTTTTCAGGCTGCCACCCAGTTCGATGCCGAAAAGTTGGCCGGTGCCACACCCGAGCAGGCCCTGTCGTTGGTCTTTCTCCAGCACCTGGCGAGCCGGCCCGATACCCACATCGTCCGCAAGCATGGACCGGCGATGGCCGCACGAGTACAGACGCGCGCAGCCGCGGTCCTCTCCTCGCTCGGCAACATCCGCGCCGTATCTCTGGCCGACCGGCAAAGCCATGAGCAACTCTTGCAACTGGACGCTGAACTGAAGACCTGGGGCGCCAATCCGGGCTCGCTCGCCGATCTCATGTGCGCCGCAGCATTCGCGGCAAACCTTGAACTGCTCGTGGGCAACAAAAGCTCCGGCTGACGGCGGCTGCACACGCGAACCCGAACAGTCAAAAAAGTGTCCGGACCGCTCACGTTGTAGCAACCCATTGTGCGACAATGGTTATCGCCTGGACGTTCGACTAAAGGCGGATCGCCTCTTGTCGAAAGGGGGCCTCTGTGGCTAATAGGGCCCGGTGCTTTAGGCGCGCCGCTATCTCGTGATCCGGACCGGTGTCGCTTCAACCACCGTACCCTGTCTTCACCGGTAGCTAGGGACGAACGAGACCGCTGACTTCGGGCGAAGACCTCGATGTGCGGCGGCCTGAATTTCTGTGTCGCAATTGGGAGGAACCCCACTAATGGCCAAGATCAATCGCGTACTGGTCGGCGAGTCGCTCGTCGGCGATGGCAATGAAGTCGCTCACATCGACCTCGTCATCGGACCGCGCGGCTCTGCTGCCGAGAATGCATTCGTGAATGCTCTCGCCAACAACAAGGACGGCTTCACGACGCTTCTGGCTGTGATCGCGCCGAACCTGCCCTGCAAGCCGAACACGATCATGTTCAACAAGGTCACCATCAAGGATGCCCGCCAGGCTGTCCAGATGTTCGGCCCGGCTCAGTACGGCGTCGCCAAGGCCGTTCAGGACTCGGTTGCCGAAGGCATCATCCCGGCGAACGAAGCTGACGACGTCTACGTCCTCGTCGGCGTGTTCATCCACTGGGAAGCGGCTGACGACGCCAAGATCCAGGACTACAACTATCGCGCCACCAAGGAAGCGATTGCGCGCGCCGTTGCCGGCAAGCCGACCGCTGCTGAAGCCACCGCTCAGCGCAACTCGGCAGCCCATCCGTTCGCTGCCAAGTCTTAAAGCGGGTCTGCTGCAGCGATTGGGAAGAATACTCTCGGGCCGTTGGAACGGCTGACACGTCGAGTGGGCTCCCCAAACCACTCGCAACGTGTGGACTAAAAAACTCAACCGGCGATCTCTTCGAGATCGCCGGTTTTTATTTTGCCTTCGTGCAATGCCGTGGCAACGAGCACGCCCGCTGCACCCGCATCGCGAAGAGCCCGCACGTCGTCGATGTGGCGCACGCCTCCGGCCGCGAAGACCCGCCGCTTCGGACCGGCCATCTCCGCTATTGCCGCGACACGCTTCAAATCCGGTCCTTCGTTGAGGCCGACGCTCGCAAGCGTCATCACGATCACCGCGCCGGGCCAGATGCTCGGATAAGCCAGCAACTCAGGCGGCCCCAGGAAGGAGAGACCGTGAAAGTCGAGCGAGAGAATGCCGCTGCGATTCAGTTGTTCTCCTCCCAGTGCAGATTGGCAAACGCCGGCGGCCAGCAACGTTTCAGACCCGACAACCGGACGCACCCGCTGATGCGAACGGTCGCGCTCCAGACTGCCGTCGTCGACCCAGACGTCGCCGCCATTCCACGCCTCGGCTACACGGCTGTGGATGCTATGGTTCGATCCGCGCCCCTCAATCCCATCGAGGTCTGCTAAGTAGAGCGTCGGAAAAGGAAACACGGATTGGTAACCGCGCGCGACGGCAACCGGATCGGGACTATCGGCCAAGGGCGATTTGATTGGCCTGTAATGAGTTCGATCGCCTGCAACAGCGCGCACGGCGACACCGCCTCGGATGTCGATGACCGGAATGATCAGCATTAGGTAGGCTCCTCCCGTCCGCAAATTCGTGACCCAGAGCAGGATTTATTTCAAGGGAGACAAATGGCGATGAGCGTCCAGGCCGGACTCGACGTCGGTGGGGCACACCTCAAGGTTGCTTGCGCGCAGGACGGCCGCCTGACCGCCGTGCGGCAGATCCCGTGCCCTCTCTGGATGGGTTTGGACCATCTCGATGCTGCACTGCAAAAGGCCAGCCCGCTACTTGCCGATGCGACCGCCGTCGCGATCACGATGACCGGTGAACTCTCCGACGTTTTTCCCAACCGCATCACAGGCGTCGAGACCCTCATCGACCGCCTTACCAAAGAGTTCCCCGGCAAGGCACGCTTCTGGACCGGTTCGCACGGCCTCGCATCGGCCGAAGAGGCCAGACGCAAACCCCGCGACGTCGGCTCGACGAATTTTCTCGCGTCCGCCGCGCTTGCCGGACGGCGGATGCCGGATGCGCTGCTGATCGACTTCGGTTCGACCACTGCCGACATCATCCCGATCAGGAACGCAACACCTGTTCCCACCGGCCTCACCGATGCCGTTCGGCAGACGACCGGCGAACTCGTCTATACCGGCTACACACGAACCGCCGTGATGGCGGTGACCGGACAGGCGCCATTCCAAGGACAATGGGTGACACTCGCCCGCGAGTATCTCGCGACCGTGGCCGACGTGCGCCGTATCCTCGGCGTCGATCTGACCGGCATCGACCAGCACGCCACCGCCGACGGCAAGGACCCATCGATTGCGAGCAGCACGGCCCGTCTTGCCCGCATGCTCGGCCGCGACGCAGACGAAGGATCGGCCGGCGACTGGCACAACGCCGCCGCATACGTTCGCGAAGTACAGTTGCGGTCCATTCACGACGGCGCGATGCAGGTCCTATCGAACGCCGCCCTGCCTGGCTGCGCGCCGGTCATCGCTGCAGGCATCGGCGCAAGCGAAGTTGCCGCTATCGCGGCTCGCCTTGAGAGGCCCGTTGTTTCGTTCGCAAAACTCGCCGGAGCGGAAGGCGGCCTTGAATTCTGGGCCGCCGCATGTGCTCCCGCTGTCGCGTTGGCGCTGATGACCGATTGAAGATGCAAGGCACCTGTGCCGCCTGCGCGGGAACTTGATCAACCGCAACGTACCTGCATCCCACCGAGTATCTAATGGGCAGGTGCGCAAGCCTTCGCGAGGCCGGCATGCCCGATAAAATCAGCCTGAACGATGCCCGCAACATGATGGTCGAGAGGCAACTCGAGCGGCGCGGCATCCGCGACCCTCTGGTTCTCGGCGCCATGCGGCGGGTCCCCCGGGAGATGTTCATTCCGGCTGAGTACGCCGACAAGGCCTACGAAGACCGGCCGCTGCCGATCGGCGCCGGCCAGACCATCTCGCAACCCTACATCGTCGCCTGCATGATCGAAGCCCTCGCATTGCGCGGCGGCGAGAAGGTCCTCGAGATCGGAGGCGGCTCGGGATACGCGGCCGCTGTGATGGCTGACATCGCGGCGCAGGTCTTCACCATCGAGCGCATTCCCGAACTCGCCGAAACAGCGCGCGCTAATCTTGCAGCCGCAGGCGTCAAAAATATCAGCGTGCGCTGCTCCGATGGCACGGACGGCTGGCCAGAGGAAGCACCATTCGATGCCATTCTTGTCTCGGCAGGCGCACCGGCCGAACCGCGCACCTTGATGGAGCAGATGAAAATCGGTGGACGAATGGCGGTCCCGATCGGCAATGACCCGACCGAGCAGCAACTTTTCGGCGTGCGTCGCATGGGCGACGATGCCTTCGAGCACACGCCCTTGACACACGTCCGCTTCGTTCCGCTGATCGGACGGCAAGGCTGGCAGCCGGACATCCTCTGAAATCAGGGCGCGATGGTCACTCCGACAGGCCGCGCCGAAACGTCCTCGCCGCTCACGAATGCGCTCGCATCGCGATTATAGAGATCGTTGCGGAAGTGCACGACACCATTGTCCACCCAGGCCGTCAGGTAGATGAAGTGTACGGGAACGGGGCTCTTGAGCTTGACCGTGGACTGCTGGCCCGCTGCAACCCGTCCTTGCAGAGCAGACCCCGAAAGTCCGTCCTGACCGGCCAGAACCCAGTCCGCCACGCCATAGTAATTCTGCAGGCGCACGCAGCCTGCGCTCACCGCCCGTTCGAAATAGTCGAACAGGTTCTTCATCGGCGTATCGTGCATGTAGACGATATGCTTGTTCGGCATGTCGAAGCGCAGCACACCGAGCGCGTTTTGAGGACCCGGGTCCTGTCTGAACACATAGCGCTCCGCTTCCGGCCCCCACCAGTTGACGGTTGCCGGATCCACTTCGTCGCCGCCGAAGCTCGAGAACACCCGGATGCGTTCCTTGTAGAGATACCCCGGATCCTTGCGGATCATCGGGATCAGCGCGGCCTTCGCGATCGTACCGGGCACGTGCCAGTACGGCAGCGTGTTGAGGGCCTGCACCTGAGCCGAGACAACCGGGGTCGGTGTCGCGCGCTTGCCCGCGATCGTACGGCTCGTCACGGCAACCGCGCCGCGATCGATGCCCTGCAATTCGAAGCTCGCCGCATTCATCAGAATATAGCGCTGCTGGGCCTGGATGACGGGCAGCAACTGCTGCATGCGCTGCAGGTTGAGTTCGAGTTGCCGCACGCGCACGTCGAGCGGTACATTGAGAAGCCGCTGCGTGATGCCGTAGACGATGCCGGTCGGTTCGACACCATTGCGAAGCTGGTAGCGCTTCACGGCGGCCTCGACATCCGCGTCGAACCCGTAAGGGTCGCCGCGCGACTTGAGATCGCCCGTAGCCATGAGCCGGGCCCGCAAGTCGGCGACAGCCTGCCCGCTGTCGCCCATGCGCATCGTGGTCTTATCCGGCAACGGAGCGGGCTGCGGCTGACGCGTGAGGTTGCGGTAGTATTCGAGCGCGCGCCCCATCTGCTGCACACTTTCCGCACTGACCCACGGCGTGCGGCTCGGCTCGGGCGGCGGCACCCGCTGGCGCGACAGCGCCGGCGATGCAACGGCTGCTGTGACGATGGAAACAACCACTGCCAATCGAAACTGGCGTGCGGAGATGGGTCGTCGCATGAAGAACATGAGTTGCGCTCCGCCTCACCACATCGGAGGCGCGTAAAGCACGCCGCCGCGCTTCCAGAGCGCGTTGATCCCACGTTCCATGCCGAGCGGGCTGCCTTTGCCGAGATCGGCTTCGAACATCTCTCCATAGTTGCCGACGGATTTCACGACGTCGCGCAGCCATGTCGGCGCCAGACCAAGCGCCTCGCCGTTCTTGCCGGCGCCTTCAACGAGACGGCCCTGATCGCCTTCAAGAGGTGCGTCTCCCGCGGCCAGTTCCTTTGTCAGCCCCACTTCTTCGGCATTGATAAGACCGGCCAGTGTCCAGCGAACGGTTTCGATCCATTCGCGGTCTTCCTGGAGCACGACCGGCCCAAGCGGCTCTTTGGAGATCACTTCCGGGAGAACCGCGTGCTTTTCGGGCTCCGCAAGACCGGCTCTCTGGGCAAAAAGAGACGTCCTGTCGCCCGACACGGCATCGCACTCGCCCTTGCCGTAGGCTTCCATCATCGCCGGACGGGATGGAAACGACGTCAGTTCGGCGCTGCTGTCATGCGACTTGAAATAATAGCCGGCATTGGCCTCAGACGTGGTGCCGCTTTCCACGCAGACCTTGAGCCCGGCCAACTGCTGAGCCGAGACGAGCCCGCGCTCGTCACTGGTCATGAAGCCCTGTCCGTCGATGTAAAGAATGCCGGCGAACTCAAGCCCCAGCGCAACGTCGCGGTCCATGGTCCACGTCGTGTTGCGCGCCAGGAGATCGATCTTGCCGCTCTTCAAGGCATCGAAGCGCGAAGCGGTATCGACCGTCACGAACTCCACCTTGCTGGCATCGCCGAAGATGGCGGCGGCGACGGCACGGCAGAAGTCCGCATCCAGCCCGACCCATGTTCCTGCTTCCGTCTGCTTTGAAAAGCCGAGCAGATCCGGATTGATGCCGCACAGCAGTTTGCCGCGCGACCGGATTTCGAGAATCTTGCGCGAGGACGGCAGGCCGCCGGTTTCGATCGCGGCCCCGGTGACGGGGGCAGTGGCGGGTGCGGCCGCCGCAGGTGCGGCCGTTGCCGCGGCGGCGGCGCCCGCGGCCGGAGCAGCAGGGGCTTGGTTGTTGGCCGTTGCTGACGCATTGGGAGCAGCGGGCACTGCGGCGGGCGCTTTCGCGGCCGTACCGCCACGGCAGCGGCTGCGCGGGGCTGTCACGTACTCGCCCGCAACTCCGCCCTTCACTTCACAGGTACAAGGGCCTTGCGGACCTTCGCGCAGCGCGCAGAGCCTGAAGCCCTGCGCGGATGCCATCGATGAAAGCGCAAAAAGACCCGCCATGGCAGCGAGTGCTGCAACAGAACCCTTCAAAGGAAATCCCCCACCCACCTGATATTTCGCCCATGATGCTGAGCGGGACCATAGCTGTAAAGGCGCAAAGAATGAAACCCACCATTCATTTGACGGCGGATCAGCTCCCCTGACGGAGCCGTCCGGGCATGCTAGAAAAAGCCTGGGAGAAAACGAAAATGAGAGTAGCTGCCGTCATTTACGCGATGGGAGAAGCCGAGCGCGTCGATCGCGACCTGTCGCAGCTCGCCAACCGTTTGCGCCACGCCGGTTACGCGCTGGCCGGCGCCGCTCAGCACAACACGGCCGAAGCCAGCAGCCCCTGTTCCGACATGGTCCTGGAGGATCTCGCGACCGGACGGCGTCTGGAAATTTCCACGCCACTGACGCGGGCCGGCGGCGGCTGCCGGCTCGACGCGACGGCACTGGAGGACGCGACCGGCATCATGGCCGCCGCACTCGATCGCCCCGTCGACCTCGTCATCGTCAACCGCTTCGGTAAACAGGAGATCATGGGCAACGGTTTCCGAAGCATGATGGAATCCGCCG
This sequence comes from Hyphomicrobium sp., assembly GCA_025458125.1. Classification (GTDB taxonomy): domain Bacteria; phylum Pseudomonadota; class Alphaproteobacteria; order Rhizobiales; family Hyphomicrobiaceae; genus JAGVSR01. The sequence continues at coordinate 37,834 of JALOTA010000020.1, read as the reverse complement.
TCGCCCGCGACATCCCGCTGCTCACGGCGTTGAATGGCGTGCATCGTTCGGCGTGGGACGGCTTTGCGGCCGGAATGGCCGACATCCTGCCACCTGACACCGGCGCAATCGAACGCTGGTGCCGCGCCGTTCTTCCGGTCAAAGCCGGTGCCGGTACCTGAAGGAAAAACGCTCCGCCGGCGGTTTTTGACCCGACGACCCGTAGTGTAGAAGCCGAATTGCGATCAACATTGGATTGCGCGGCGAGAAACATCCGCGCAACAATCGGCTGGTCCTCTTGAAGGCCCGTCGGGCCTTGACCATGAACGACAGGTGGAGTTCTTGCATGAAGTTCCAGACGGCATCGATCCTTGCAGTCTCGTTTCTCACGCTCCTCGCCGTCGCGCCTGCCGCTCACTCCGAGATCACGTGTGAGCGATCGGGAACCGCGACCGGCAAGAGATCCTGCATCCAGCCCGTGCAGTTCGACTCCGATGACGACGGCGTCGGCGGCTGTGTGAACCAGTGCAAGCTCGATCTGGAAATTTGCCTGGGTCTGCGGCCGGCCGGAGAGTCGTCCGACCGCTGCGACAAGATCGAGGATGCATGCGAGGACGCCTGCTACAATTCCGGTCCCGACGCGGGTGAGAACAATTAGGTCTCCTCTCACCTCGACTGCCGCTGCAGTCCAGTCGTGCGGCGATCAACCAAGCCGTCCGCAAATTTGTGAAATCAGCGCCATCGAGAGGATGGTGGAAGGGGCTGGATTCGAACCAGCGTAGGCGAAGCCAACGGATTTACAGTCCGTCCCCTTTAGCCACTCGGGCACCCTTCCAACCTCGCCGGAGCCGGCCCGCAGACGGTTGCGGCCGCATCCAAACGAAATCGCCCTGCGCGGCTTCCGGCGACAGGGCAAGCGCGTCCTTATCCCGGCCGAAGCGGCGGATGTCAATTGGAAAAGCACCCCTTTCCGTGTAGGGAACGGCCTCCGGATCACGCCGGTTTCAGGCCCCGGGAGGTTGGAACGCACCATGCAGGACGACACGAGAGGAAAACCCCGCTTCAGGCCCAAACAGGGGCTCAAGGGCGGTCATGGAAAGGGGCCGCGCAAGGACACGCCCTGGCATAAGGACCGGCGTCCGCAGCGTCCGCACGAGCCCGCCGAGGACGACGGCATCGTCCGCCTTTTCGGCGTTCATCCCGTGGAAGCCGCCTTGCGCAACCCGGCCCGCGTTCTTCTGCGGCTCCAGGCGACTGAGAATGCCGCGCACCGTCTGGCCGATGCCATCGCCGCGCGCGGACTTTCGCCCGAGCCCGTCACGCCCCGCGACCTCGACAGGTTGCTCGGACCCGACACCGTTCACCAGGGCCTGCTGCTCGAAGCCGAACCCCTTCCCGAGCCCGACCTGACCGACCTCGCCGAAGCGGCGGCCGACGGCGGCCCGCTGATCCTGCTCGACCAGGTCACCGATCCGCATAACGCCGGCGCCATCCTGCGCTCGGCCGCCGCCTTCGGCGCCTCCGGCGTCGTCACCACCCGCCGCCATAGTCCGCCGTTGAACGGGACGCTCGCGAAATCCGCTTCCGGTGCCTTGGAACTCGTCAGGATCGCGCAGGTCCAGAACCTCGCGCGCGCGATGCAGGAACTGCGCGACGCGGGCGTGACAATCCTCGGACTCGATGGAACCGCCACGGCCGCCCTGGAACACGAACCGTTCACCGGCCCGGTCGCCATCGTTCTGGGCGCCGAAGGCAAGGGGCTGCGCCAGCTGACGGCTGAGAGTTGCGATCGTCTCGTCAAGATCACGACAGCCGATGATCTGCGCAGCCTTAACGTCTCCAACGCCGCCGCCGTGGCGCTACATACGGCCTTGATGAAAAAAAGTGGCGCCGCGCGTTAGCCGCAAGAAAAAACGGATGCGGTGGGGGGCACCGCATCCGGATCGCCGTCGCTTTTCGCTATTCGAATTTATTCGCAGACCGTATCGCGCCAGCAGTTCCAGCGGCCGCCGCGGCAGACTTCTTCGCCATACCGGTTGATGAAGCAGCGCCGGCCGACCCATCCGCACTCGCGCGGGCCCCTGTAGCAGACCTCGTCGTAGTCGCGATAATGACGGTCCCGCGCGTGAGCCATGGCGCCAAGGACGCCAAGACCGATGATGCCCGCCGCCACGCCGGCAGCGATGCGTCCGCCGCGCCCGGCTTCCGCCGGTGACGTGCCTGTAGCCGTCACAGCGCCGAAGGCCAGCATGACAGCCAGAGCCGAAGCCATGAGTTTCTTGAGCATGTGCAGATCCCTTGCAATCACCCGAACAACTGAGCACTCGCGGTGAAGTGAACGACGGCGTGAGCCGTTGATGCATCTGAATAAATCAAACGCCACATGAATACGGCATGAACACGCCGTCCGCTCCGCGCCGTCATGGCGGCTGAGAATTCTGCGAACCCGGAACAAGGCCGCAAAACGCAACATGGCCGGAACGAGTCCGGCCATGGCGATATTCCATTGTGGTCTGGCGATTACCAGTGACTGTGGCGAATGTACCCGTGATGGTACGCATGCCAGGCCCGGTGGCGATAGGAAGGCGACGGGTAGCCCCACGCGGGGTAATAGGCGGGATGCTCATAATAGGGCCGCTTGCGCTTGCGCATCACGGACGCCGGCTTCCAATAACCGGAATTGTAATAGGGATAATAGCCGCGGGGTTCGTAGCGGTAGGCGTAGGGATCGGCACAACCCTCATGCACGCGATAGTGCCTGCGGCAATGATCACCGGCTTCGGCGGTGCCGGCCATCAGCCCGCTGAATGCGGTCAGAACGGCGAATAGCGCGACCAACGTCATCTTACGCATGGCGGGAATCCCGGGTTGAGAGAACGCATTCCACATTCCGTGAATATTGACCGGAAATGGCTAAAATCGATTTAAACACGCGCGCCGAAATGGCGAATAAAATCCGGCATCTTCGTTACATTCCGGGACAAACGAGCTTGCGGAGCGGCTACTTGCCGCGTTTGGCCAGGCCGGGCTGAGCCGCCCGACCATAACTTTTGAACTTCTCGAGCACTCTTGCCATTTCAGCCTTGGGGAGGAGTTTGACACCCCCCAGCAGCCGCACCTTCCAGTACTGCTCGGCCAGGATCTCGACCTCGTGGGCAAGCTCGAGTGCCGCCTCAAGTGACGGGCCCATCGCCACCTGCCCGTGATGGGCGAGCAGGCAGGCCTTTCGGCTTCTCAGTCCGCCGGCGACATGCCGGGCAAGCTCAGGCGTGCCAAACGTGGCGTAGGGCACCATAGGAATGTCGTCGCCGCCCGCAACGGCGACCATGTAATGGAATGCAGGAATGGAATGACCGGCACAGGCCAGAACCGTTGCATGCAGGGAATGCGTATGGACGACGGCGTTCATGTCGGGGCGCGCGCCATATGCAGCCAGATGGAAATGCCACTCTGACGAAGGGGCCCGTTGCCCCTTTGCCACCCGGCCGTCTGGTCCCACATGCACAACGTCGTCCGGTCCCATTTCCGCATAGGCCAGTCCCGACGGCGTGATCAGCATGCCGTCCCGCGACCTCGCCGAGACGTTTCCCGACCGACCCGGCGAAAGTCCCGAGGAATTCATCGCCCGCGCGGTGTCGACGATCGCCTGGCGCAATGCCGACTCTGTCATGCCGCGGCTTCCCGTTCGGGGTAGAGCCCCACAAGGCCATCACGCGACGCCGGACAAATTCCCCTCTCGGTAATGAGGCCCGTGACGAGCCGTGCCGGTGTCACATCGAAGGCTGGATTGGCGGCGCGGCAGCCCTCCGGCGCGATATCGAAGAGTTGCACGTCGCCGGCCGCCGTCCGGCCGGACAACCTCAGAACCTCGTCGCCCGACCGCTCTTCGATCGGGATTTCCATGCCGTCGCTCAGCGACCAGTCGATGGTGGAGTGCGGCAGGGCGACGTAGAACGGAACGCCCGTATCCTTCGCCGCAAGGGCCTTAAGGTAGGTGCCGATCTTGTTGGCGACATCGCCGGTGGCCGTCACACGGTCCGTTCCCACGATGACGAGATCGACTTCGCCATGTTGCATCAGGTGACCGCCCGCATTATCGGCAATCAATGTATGCGGCACGCCGTGTGAGCCCAGTTCGAAGGCCGTCAGCGCCGCACCCTGGTTACGAGGCCGCGTTTCGTCGACCCACACGTGAACCGGGATCCCCGCATCGTGCGCGTGATAGATGGGCGACGTCGCCGTGCCCCAGTCGACGCACGCAAGCCAACCGGCATTACAATGGGTCAGGACATTCACCCGCTGCCCCGGTTGCTTGCGGGCGGCAATGGCGCGGATGATCTGGATGCCATGCTCGCCGATTTTCTTGCACGTGACGACGTCATCGTCGGCGAGCCGGCCAGCCAGCGCAAATGCGGCCTTCGCGCGGTAGGGCTGGGCAACGCTCGCAAGGTTGCGCCGCATCTCGTCAAGCGCCCAGCGCAGGTTCACCGCCGTCGGCCTTTGCCGGGCAAGCAGTGCCACCGCCGTTTCCAGCCCCGCATCCGATGGATCGGCGATCATGGCCAACGCAACGCCGTAAGCGGCCGTGATTCCGATGAGCGGCGCACCTCGCACCTGCATCGTCCGAATGGCGTGGGCCACCTCGCCTGCCGTCGTCAATCTTACGATTTCGAAGCGGTGCGGCAGCTTGGTCTGATCGATGATGGACACATGCGGCCCACCCTCATCGACCCAGATCGTACGGTAGGATTTGCCGCCAATGCGCATTATCTCACCCTTCTCCGCCCGGAACGACGGCGCCGAGCGGGACGTGAAGCATCTGATCGAGCCCGCACGAACGGCAGACCAGCCGGTACCATTCCGAATGTGGACGCGCCGAGTGGTCGCTGACCCCCAGTTCCCCCGCGCCGCACAGCGGACACACCGGCGCCACCTCGGGCGCCGCGCGCCATTCCATGATCGCGGCCAGTGCCGCGTCCATCGTCGCCGGAGTGATCTGAGGCCCAGCCATGTTCAGTGTCCCTCGAAAGCCATGAGACAATGACTGTCGACGCCCGCGTTCTGCAGGGCCTTCACGCCGCCGAGATCCGGCAGGTCTATGACGAATGCTGCACCCACGATCGTTCCCTTCACATGACGGATCAACTTGGCCGCGGCGATCGCCGTGCCGCCCGTCGCGATCAGGTCGTCGACGATCAAGACCCGCTCTCCGTCCTTGATGGCGTCCTCGTGCATTTCGATACGGTCGGTCCCATATTCCAGCGCATACTCCTGACCGATCGTCTTCCAGGGCAACTTGCCCTTCTTGCGGATCGGAACGAACCCGCATCCCAGCCGGTCGGCTACCGCCCCACCAAGAATGAACCCACGGGCTTCTATGCCGGCGACCGCATCGATGGGCACCGTCCGGAACGGTTCGGCAAGCTGGGCGATGGCCGCCTTGAAACCCTGCGCGTCGCCGAGCAGCGTGGTGACATCGCGAAACATGATCCCGGCCTTCGGATAATCCGGGATACTGCGGATCAGGCTTTTCAGGTCGCTCAACAGACACCTCCCCGTCAAATTGACGGCGCAAACTATCAATATCCAGCGCTGATCGATAGCCTGACGAAGGGTATGCTGACCGTGGATTGTGATTCGCCGGCTGAGCCGGCCCGAGGGGATTTATCGCGATGTCCATTCCGCTGACCGCCGACGGCGATATGGAAGATCTGCCGCTCACGGTGAGGCGCGAAAAGGAGGCCCGGGCCCGCGAGGCACGGGAGCGGGAGGCCCGTGAGCGCGAAGCCCAGCCATCGGGCCTTTCAGCCCCGGAACCCGAACCGGTACCCTATGCGGCCACGGACGCCTACGCCTACCCTTCCGCCGAGACATATCCGGCGGTAGTTCGCGCCATCGACGTTCCGTTCTTCAAGCTGGTTCTTTTCTTTATCAAGGCTGTGTTCGCCGCCATCCCCGCATTGATCATTCTGGCGGTCCTGCTTTGGCTCGGCGGTCAGGCGCTGGAAGCGGCCTTCCCGGAACTTCTAAAGGCGAAGATCCTTATTACGTTCCCGAACAGTTGACCGATGCCGATGCAATTCGCTGTCGATCGCCGGTCATTTCTGAAGTCTTCCACCGCCTTTACAATCAGTTGCTCGTTACCTTATGGCGCCGCTGCGGATGCCACGGAGAAAGCAAGCTTGGAAGCGGAGTTCCTGCAGCGGAGCTCTGTAGGCACGTTCGTCCGGCTGGACCTGACGACCGACCGCTTGACGCTCGTTAACCCGCCGCGCGCCCAGAAGCGCTACAGCCCCGCGTCAACCTTCAAGATCGCCAACAGTCTCATCGCGATTGAAACCGGCACCGTTGAAGGGCCCGGCGAGATCATCCCGTGGGATGGAAAGCCTGCCCTCATGAAGGAGTGGGAACGCGATATGACATTGGCGGACGCTATCCGCGTTTCCAATGTTCCCGCCTATCAGGCAATCGCCCGCCGCATTGGGCTCAAGGCCTACGAAGACTGGCTCGAACGCCTTGGATACGGCAACGCCAATCCTGGCAGGATCGTCGATCGGTTCTGGCTTGATGGAACCTTGACCATCAGTGCGATCGAGCAAACCAGTTTTCTAGCGGCACTGGCTTTGGAAGAATTGCCGATGTCCAAACCCACTCAGGCGGCCGTAAAGGGCATGCTTCTCCAAGAGGAGCGCCATGGCCGCCGCCTCTATGCCAAAACCGGTTGGCAAAGATCGGCGAGCCCGCAAATCGGCTGGTGGGTCGGTTGGGTGGAGGGCAACGACAGGATCGACACGTTCGCTCTCAACGTCGATCTGGCCTCGGAAAGCGAACTGGGAAAACGTCAGGAAATCGGCAGGGCTATTCTAGGCCGCCTGGGACTGTTTGCAGGCTGACGTCAACCTTTAAGAACACGCCCCGCGACCGCATCGAGCCGCGCGAGCAGCGCGGCATCGCGGGCCTCGGGCGCGGTGATCAGCGCCACGTCGAGAGCCCGGTCCGATCCGATCGGACAGGGTGGATGCTGCCTGGGAAACTCGCGGGCAAGCCGGGCGACGAGCCGCTGCGCCTTCTCGGTGTTCGCCTTCATGACCGCCACGATTCCAGCGACGTCCACGTCGGCGTGCTCCTCATGCCAGCAGTCGAAATCGGTGACCATCGCGACGGTCGCGTAACAGATTTCTGCCTCGCGCGCGAGTTTGGCTTCGGGCATGTTTGTCATGCCGATCACGTCGCAGCCCCAGCTTCGATAGAGGTTGGATTCCGCACGCGTCGAGAACTGCGGCCCCTCCATGACGAGGTACGTTCCACCACGCGTGTACGGCAGTCCCTCCATCTTCGCCGCCGCCTCAACAGCGTCGACGAGCAGCGGGCTGACCGGATCGGCAACCGAGACGTGGGCGACGAGCCCCGGTCCGAAGAACGATTTTTCCCTCGCAAACGTGCGGTCGATGAACTGGTCGACGAGAACAAAATGGCCGGGCGCGAACTCTTCGCGTAGCGAGCCGCAAGCCGAGACCGAGACCAGGTCCGTGACACCCGTTCTTTTCAGGGCATCGATATTGGCACGATAGTTGATGGCCGACGGCGGCACCTTGTGGCCCCGTCCATGCCGCGGCAAAAACCGCACTGGCAGGCCGTCGATGTCGGCGAACAGAATATCGTCGGAGGGTTTTCCGAACGGACTTTCGACATGCCGCCAGTTGGCATTTTGCAGCCCCGGCAAGCTGTAGAACCCGCTGCCACCGACGATGCCCAGAACAGATGCCGCCACGTCCCGCCCTCCGCGCTGCGTTCCTGCAAACGAAAGCGGGCGCAAGGACAAGCCTCGCGCCCGCTACCTTCAGCTTGTGGCTATAGCATCAGTGATCGATGCGCGACCAGATCCGCTTCTTGCCAAGATACAGCAGAACCGTGGTCACCAGCAGGAACAGGAGCGCCTGCCAGCCGGTCGCCTTGCGCTGGTTGAGGTGCGGATCGGCCGCCCAAGCAAGGAAGGCCGATACGTCGCGCGCATATTGGTCGACCGTGGTGGGGACCAGGGCCACGCCATTGGCGTCCTTGGGATAATCAACCGAACCATCGGCCAGGATCGCCGGCATCGCGATCTGATGACCGGGGAAGGCCGCATTGTAGTTCATGCCATCCGCGAGAGGATTGCAGACATCCGGCTTCCCGTTCTCTCCGTGCGTGACAGACGCGCACTGCTCGACGGTCTTGCCCTCCGCGCCCTCCGGCCCAACCGGCTTCAAATGTCCGTTCTCTTCGCGGATGTACGACGGCACGTCGGTATATCCGGTGAGCAACGCATGCAGATAGTTGGGACCGCCTGCCTGATAGCCCGTGAGAATGTCCCGAAGCATGTGCGGGCCGTGCGCGAACACCGAGCCATGAAATTCCGGGTTGCGCGCCCGAGCGATCAACGAAAGATCCGGCGGATAGGCACCGTTCTGGGCGGCGCGCGCCGCCTTCTCGTTGCGGTAGGGTCCAAGAATCGGATCAGACAGCAGAGCTTCACGCTCGAACATTTCGCCGGCATCGTTCGGGCCGTCGATGATCTTGTTCGGCCAGCCCTTGGCGAGTTCCTTCACCGCTTCTTCCGGGAACTCCGGTCCGCCCGGCTGCACCAGATTGCGCCAGGACAGCCGCGAAAGTCCATGGCAGCCAGAACACACGTTCTGGTAGATCTGGAACCCGCGCTGCAATTGCGCCCGGTCGAACTGGCCGGTTGGACCATCAAACGACCAGTCGATGCGCGGGATCTCCGGTGCGCTCGCGGCCTGGACGGGTTGCACAAGCGTGACAGAGACAAGCACTGCGCCGGCTGCCGCAACGCTCTTGAGGATTTGGGCCGAAGCCTTTGTCTTGGTCATCATTGGCTCGTCCCTCTTAGCGTTTCTCTGGCGCCGCAGCCGCGCCGGCCGGCACAGCCGCTCCGCCACCCTTGCCCAGCACCGATTCCGTGATCGATCGCGGCAACTGTCTGGGTGTCTCGATGAGCCCCAGCACCGGAAGAGCGATCAGGAAGAAAGCGAAGTAGGCGAACGTGAAGAACTGCGCCCAGAACACGTAAGGCTGCTCAGCCGGCTTGGAGCCAAGCCATCCCAGCGCCACGCAGGTAAACACGAAGAACCAGAACGCGATCTTGTAGTACGGACGGTACTTCGCCGACCGAACGCGGCTGGTATCGAGCCACGGCACGAACACCAGGATCAGCACCGACGCAAACATCGCAACGACGCCACCGAGCTTGGAGGGTATGGCGCGCAGGATGGCGTAGAACGGCAGAAAGTACCACTCAGGAACAATATGTGGCGGTGTGACGAGTGGATTGGCCGGCGTGAAGTTATCGGCGTGTCCAAGGTAGTCGGGCATCACGAACACGAACCACGCGAACACGATGAGGAACGCGAAAAGCCCGACGGCATCCTTGGCCACGGCGTAGGGATACATCGGCACCGAGTCCGATTTCGACTTGATGTCCAGGCCGGTCGGATTGTTCTGGCCGGCGACGTGCAGTGCCCAGATATGCAGCACGACCAGACCAGCGATTACGAAGGGCAGGAGATAGTGCAGCGAGAAGAAGCGATTGAGCGTAACGCCTGTGACCGCATATCCACCCCACAGCCATTCGGTGATGGCCGTGCCCAGTCCCGAGTAGATACTATCGAGAGCGGAGAACAGGTTGGTGATCACCGTGACGCCCCAGAAGCTCATTTGCCCCCAGGGCAGCGCATAGCCCATGAACGCCGTGGCCATCATGGCCAGCAGGATGAACACGCCGAGAATCCAGAGCACCTCGCGGGGGGCCTTGTAGGACCCGTAATAGAGGCCCCGGAAAATGTGGATGTAGACGGCGACGAAGAACATCGATGCGCCAACCGCGTGCATCGGCTGAATCAGCCAGCCGAAGTTCACGTCGCGGCGAATGCGATCAACCGATGAAAAGGCAAGTTCCGCGCTCGGCTGGTAATGCATGGCCAGCACGATGCCGGTGAGGATCTGCGCCGCGAGGCAGAACGTGAGGATGCCGCCGAACGTCCACATGTAGTTCAAGTTGCGCGGCGTTGGAAAATCAACGAACTGCCCGTGCATCAGTCGCGCCACCGGAAGGCGTTCGTCGAACCACTTACCGATGCGTGACGTGGGGGTATAGTTCGACTCGTGAGCCGACATGCTTCGCTCCCTTAGCCGATCTTGATTTTGCTATCGCCGACGAAATTGTACGGCGGCACTTCCAGGTTACGAGGGGCTGGCCCCTTCCGGATGCGTCCGGCGGTGTCGTAGTGCGACCCGTGGCACGGGCAGAACCAACCGCCGAATTCGCCACGGCTGTCCCCGATGGCCTGACCCTTCGGAATGCAGCCGAGATGGGTGCAGATACCGATGAGAATAAGAAAGTTCTCGTGACCGGCCTTGGTGCGGTTGACGTCCGTCGCCGGATCACTTTCCGGCAGGGCCATGTTGCGCGCCGACGGGTCGATAAGCGCAGAAATCTCTACGGCGTTGGCCGCTTCGATTTCTTCTTTGGTGCGATTTCGGATGAAAATCGGCTTGCCGCGCCACATCGCGGTGATTGCCTGCCCTTCCTTGACCGGGGACAGATCGATTTCCACTGAAGCCAGCGCCTGAGCGCCCGAGTCAGGGTTCATCTGTGCAATGAACGGCCAGAGCGTGATTGCGCCGCCGACGGCTGCAAACACCGCCCCTGAGAGGACGAGAAAGTCTCGGCGGTTGGGCTCTTCTTCTGTCGAAGCCACGTGTTCCTCCAGTATGTGCTCGGGTGCGCGTCGAGCGCCAATTCCCAAGCGCGGCAGATACATGCCGCGCTGTGCTTAAGGCCGGCCGTTCCGACGAATCGGACCTGAGCGACTTGTAAAACGGCGCCCCTTATACTGCTAAGTAGGGCCGAGCGGTTCGCGTCCTGCAGTCTTGCAGCGTTTGGCCGCACCCATTCGGCGATCGCCAATCATGCCATGTATTTGGTGATATGACGCCACGGCGCCGGACGGGCGGCGGCAACTGAGGACACGAGGCTACCGGCGTGCGTCTGGCACTCTACCAACCCGACATTCCTCAAAATACGGGCACGATCCTGCGCCTTGCGGCATGCTTCGGCGTTCCTGTCGACGTCATTGGACCCGCCGGCTTCGACATGTCAGACCGGAACCTGCGCCGCGCCGCGATGGACTACATCGACCATGTCGATCTGACGCGTCATCTTTCCTGGCAGCGGTTCCTGGAAGCGAGACACGCGCCCGGCTCTGGACACCTTGTTCTGCTGTCGTCGAAAGCAGATCTCCGGCTGCCGGACTTCCAATTTTCCGACTCGGACACTTTGGTTTTTGGCCGCGAAAGCGCGGGCGTCCCCGCTGCCGTACGTGAGGCCTGTGACGCGGCAGTCGCCATCCCGATGAAACCTCCGCTTCGGTCACTCAACGTCGCAGTTGCTGCGGCAATCGTGCTCGGCGAGGCACTTCGGCAGACCGGCGGTTACCCGTCTTGAACCGGTCACCGGTTCCCTGTCTGTGCCAGTATCTTCCGTGCAATCGCGATCGACGCCGGCACCGCCAGCACGAATCCAGCGAGTGCCGCCCAGGGGAGAAGCTCGGCTGCCTCACCGGCGAGAGACGGTGTCGCCAGAACGATCAGCCCGGCGATGCCCGCGAAGGTGATGCCGAGCATGATCCAGATGAGCGTTGATAGCTTCGACATGTTCGTCTCCGTTGCCGCGCCCGGTCGCATGCCCCGGGCCATTGCTGACCACACTGCCACGGCCACAATCCGGGTCATTGATCCACGACAATCGGCACCGGTGCCTAGTCGACCGCCTCCCCGGCAAGAAACCCGCCCGATTGGCGTTTCCAGAGCGAGGCATAGAGCCCACCCCGGGCAACCAGTTCGGCGTGGCTGCCCTCCTCCACGATCTGCCCACCGTCCATGACGACCAGCCGGTCCATGGCGGCAATCGTCGAAAGGCGATGGGCGATGGCGATCACCGTCTTGCCGGCCATCAGGTCGTTCAAGCTCTCTTGAATGGCGGCCTCCACCTCGCTGTCGAGAGCACTCGTGGCCTCGTCGAGAACGAGGATCGGGGCGTTCTTGAGCAGAACGCGCGCGATCGCGATGCGCTGGCGTTGCCCACCCGAGAGCTTGACACCGCGCTCGCCGACCATGGCGTCGAGACCCTTGCGTCCGAGCCCGTCGCCCAGTCCTTCTATGAACTGCGCCGCCGACGCGAGCTGCATGGCGCGCTCGACATCCTTTGAACTGGCATCCGGACGCCCATATCTCAGGTTGTCTCCGACCGAGCGGTGCAGCAGCGCCGTGTCCTGGGTGACCACTCCGATCGCGCGACGCAGACTTTCCTGCGTCACGTCGCGGATGTCCTGCCCGTCGATCATGACCCGCCCCGACTCGGGCTCGAAGAAACGCAGCAGGAGATTGACCAGGGTGGACTTTCCCGCCCCCGAGCGGCCCACGAGACCAACTTTCTCGCCCGGCGCAATCCGAAGGTTCAATCCCTGGATCACGCCCCGGCCTTTTCCGTAGTGGAAGGTCACGTTATCGAAGTCGATGGCACCCTTTTTCACCTCGAGCGCCGGCGCGCCCGATTTGTCGACGATCCCGAGCGGTTTCGACAGCGTCGTCGCCCCGTCACGAACCACGCCCATGCTCTCGAACAGGCCCGCGACTTGCCAAAGCACCCAGTCGGACAGAGCATCGAGCCGCATGGCGAGGCTCGTGGCGACCGCGATCGCCCCGACCGTCACAAGATCGGCACGCCAGAGGAAAATCGAGACGATGAGCGTCACCGCCATCAGGCCATAGTTGAGCAGCCGCAGACAGACGTTCATCTTCGTCACGAGCCGCATCTGCGCGTAAACGGTTTCCATGAACGCCTGCATGCTCTCCTTCGCATAGGCGTCCTCCGCGGCCGTATGCGCAAACAGCTTGACCGAGGTGATGTTCGTGTAGCTGTCGATCACCCGCCCGGTCATTGCGGAGCGCGCTTCGGCCTGCGCCTCCGAAAGACGCGCCAGCCGCGGCATGAAATACGAACCCGCAGCCACGTAGGACGCGATCCAGACGGCCAGCGGAATGGCGAGCCGCCAGTCGGCCGCGGATAGAACGACGAGGGCGCTCACCACGTAGACGATGGCATAAACGATCGTATTGATGACCCGCTCGACGCTGTCGCGCACGCCGAGCGCGGTCTGCATCAGCGTATTTGCGATCCTGCCGGCAAAGTCGTCCTGAAAAAACGACAGCGATTGCCGGAGAAGATACCGGTGCCCCTGCCAGCGGATCATCATCGGGAAATTGCCGGCGAAGGACTGGTGGAAAATGAATTCCCAGGTGACCGCGAGAAGAGGCAGCACCACCAGCGCCAGCAGCGCCATTCGAACGACCTCGCCACCGTGTTGCGCGAAGAATGTCGCCCGGTCCGCCGTCGACATCAGATCGACGAAGCGGCCGACGTAATCGAGCATCACGATCTCGAGCGCCGCAATGGCAGCGGTCAGCAGCGCAATCGCGAGAACGACCGGCCAGACCGGCTTGACGTAGTGCCAGAAAAAGGCAGCGAGCCCCGCCGGCGGCGGCTCCAGAGGAACGCGCGCATAGGGATCGATGAGCCGTTCGAACCACGAGAACATGAGTGAGACCTGGAGCCTTGGCATGCGGCGTCTTTTCTATTCCGCCGCTTCCTGACCGAGAAATCCGCCCGACTGACGTTTCCAAAGTTCCCCATAAAGGCCGCCGTGGCGCAACAGGTCCACATGCGTGCCCTCTTCCACGATCCGACCCTGATCCATGATCACCAGGCGGTCCATCGCGGCGATGGTCGACAGACGGTGCGCGATGGCAATGACGGTCTTGCCTGCCATCAACACCCGCAGGCTTTCCTGGATCGCGGCTTCCACTTCGCTGTCGAGTGCGCTCGTCGCCTCGTCGAGAACCAGAATGGGAGCATTTTTCAACAGCACCCGCGCGATGGCGATCCGTTGCCTCTGCCCGCCGGAGAGCTTCACGCCCCGTTCGCCGACATGAGCAGAATATCCCCTCCGTCCCGCCAGATCCTCCAGGTCTGGAATGAATTGATCGGCATGGGCCCGCTCGGCCGCGAGTCGCGCGGCGGCAAGACCCGCCTCAGGGCGCCCATAAAGAATGTTGTCGAGCACCGAGCGATGCAGCAGCGAGGTATCCTGAGTGACGAACCCGATGTGCGACCTCAGACTTTCCTGGGTGACGCCGGCGATATCCTGCCCATCGATGAGAATGCGGCCGCTTTCCAGGTCGTAGAACCGCATCAGCAGACTGACCAGCGTCGACTTGCCCGCGCCCGACCGTCCAACCAGCCCCACCTTCTCACCCGGTGCGATCCGCAGTGAAAGCCCGTCGATGACGCCGCCGCGGCGCCCCTCGCCTTTCGCCCTGTCGCGCCCATAGTGAAAGCTGACGTTCTCGAATGCGATCGCGCCCCTCGGAGATTCGAGCACCTTAGCGTCCGGCTGGTCGACAACGCTCCATGGCCGCGCAATCGTCTCCATGCTTTCGTATGCAATACCGATATTCTCGAAGATGCCGGCGACCGTCCACATCACCCAGCCCGACATGTTCACGATGCGGATCGTGAGGCCCATCACCAGCGCAATGGCGCCGATGGTCACCGCTTCGCCACTCCACAGCACAATTGCCAATCCCGACATGCCGACGAGCAGGAGGCCGTTCAAGGCAAACAGCGAGGTCTCCATGAGCGTGGTGAGACGCAACTGCACCTGCAGCTTGTCGAGTTGCTCGCGCATCGCCGACTTCGCATAAGCATCTTCCCGCTCGGTGTGCGCAAAAAGCTTCACCGTGAGGATGTTGGTGTAGCTGTCCACGATGCGTCCCGTCAGCATGGAGCGCGCTTCGCTGGTCTCGATGGCACGCGCCTTCAGCCTCGGCAGGAAATACCTCAGCACCATCACGTAGGCGGCAAACCAGGCGAGCAGCGGCCCGACAAGGCGCCAGTCCGCCGACGCGAACAGAACGAGAGCCGTCATCCAGTAGACGGCGACGAACCACACGGCATCGATGGCTTGCACCACGCTTTCGCGCACGGCCGGTCCCGCCTGCATCACCTTGTTAGCGACACGGCCCGCGAAATCGTTCTGAAAAAATGCCAGGCTTTGCCGCAAGACGTAGGCGTGCGACTGCCAGCGCACGAGCGTCGTGAAGGAACCGCCGATCATCTGGTGCTTGACGAGGTCATGAAGGAACGACACCGCCGGACGCAGGATCGCGGCGACGAATGCCATGAAAAGGAGGAGCGATCCATTGTCGGAAATGAACGTCTCAGGGGACCGGGCTTCCCGCATCCGGTCGACGAGCGAGCCGACGAACGCAAACAAGGACGCTTCCAGAACCCCGGCGCAGAACCCCATGAACAATAGCAGCGAGAACGTCGGCCAGCTCTGCCGGACGAAGAACCAGTAGAACGCGGCCAGCGTCTGCGGCGGCCGCACGCTCCCGTCCCCGGTGAAGGGGTCGATATGGTTTTCGACGCGTTCGAAGAGCCGGGACAAAAGGTTTTCCGCTTTCCACTATTCGGCGACAGGCCGGGAGGCCGACGAACTTTCCGGCGGCGTCAGGCCCTTCACGGCGGCTCAGGAATACACTATCGGCTGAGGCCGCATCGTGCCAGAACCGTGGCGCGACCGTGCCCCGACGTCACACCTTACGAAAGATTACCCTCGATGGATGCCCAGACGAACGCCCCGAAGATCCTCGATCCGGAACACAAGGCCCGCGCCCGCGCCTGGTTCGAAAGCCTGCGCGACGACATCTGCGCCGCCTTCGAGAAACTGGAAGACGATCTGCCGCCCGGCACGCCAACGTCCGGCATGAACCCCGGCCGCTTCGTCCGAACGCCGTGGAACCGCGCCGAACACACCGGCAACGATCCGGCGGCAGACCTCGGCGGCGGCGTCATGTCGGTCATGCACGGAAGGGTCTTCGAGAAAGTCGGCGTCCACACATCCACGGTGTACGGTGAGTTCGCACCCGAATTCCGCAAGCAGATCCCCGGCGCCGAGGAAGACCCGCGCTTCTGGGCGTCGGGCATTTCCCTCATCGCTCACATGCAAAATCCGAACGTGCCGGCCGTTCACATGAACACGCGCCTGGTCGTGACGTCGAAGTGGTGGTTCCGCCGCCATGTATCAGGCCTGCGAAGGCCACGCCGTCGCCGACTACAAGCGTTACAAGGAATGGTGCGACGAATACTTCTATCTGCCCCACCGCAAGGAAATGCGCGGGATCGGCGGCATTTTCTACGATTATCTGACGCCGTCTGCGGAACAGGGGGGCTTCGATGCGGCCTTGGCGTTCACGCAGGACGTGGGCCGTCAATTCCTGCGCGTCTTTCCCATGATCGTGCGCGGCAACTGGACGGCGCCGTGGAGCGAAGCCGACCGCGAAGAACAGCTGATCCGCCGTGGCCGCTATGTGGAGTATAACCTGCTCTACGATCGCGGCACGATGTTCGGCCTGAAGACCGGCGGCAACGTCGAGAGCATCCTGTCGTCCATGCCGCCCGTGGTGAAATGGCCGTAAAGCAGCACGGCAGCGAAGTTCACCGGCCGGCCATCTCGGCGGCGATTTCGTCGAACACCTGACTGAAGATGACCGCGCCTTCGTTGCCGAGGTTGTCGTTCATCCGGTCATCGAGCGCCTTGAGAAGTTCAGCTCCCGTCTTGCCGCGCACGATCGTGTTGCGGCCATAGCCGCCACGCTCGAAGAAATTCGGTGTCGTCGCCGCACGCCCCGCGGGCGTCATCATTTCAAGACCCGTTGCCGGACCGGCCAGATTCATCAGCTCGATTTCAGCGCCGGTCAGTCGCGGTTTGCCCTTCTTTTCCGCGAGTTCCTTCAAGCCCTCCAGCTTCAACACCTGCAGCCAGGGCCCGATGTCGCCGTCGACATTGATGGCATGGATGCCGTAGCCCTTGGGCGTCTTGCCAAGCGCGACATGGCGGCTCCACTCATTCGGCACTGACTTCGCGACCGCAAGCATCCGCGTCAGGATCTGCGCCTTGCGTGCCGCTCGCTTGCGCGCCTCCGCCGTCGGTGCTGTCTCCGACATCCGCTTCAGGCGCGCGATGAACTCCGGTCCGTGCTTGACGAGTTCGCTCGTCGAATTGGCTGATAGAAGCTGCGCATATCCAATTGCCGTCGAGATCGGTGTCCCCTTCTTCGTGATGGGATGAATTCCAGCCACCATGTCCGCCGTGCCAAGTCCGCTCGTCTCCAGAGCATAGACGCGCACCACCTGATCCTTCGTCAGCCCCACCCTCAGCGCTTCTCGCGCGTATCGCCGCTTGAATTCGCGCTCCGGAATGCGATCGGGGACGAAGCCATACTGCTCGCGCGCGTGCGCCAGGAAATCCTCCACGCCCGGCCGGGGTTCCGGCGGTGGCGAGGCTTCAGCCCGCGCTTCACGGAACTTGGTCCAGCGCTTGGCCAGATCCGCCGGCAATTGCGGGCCGGAATACTCCGGCGGAAATCCCTTGGCATAATCTTTGGCGGTCATCGGCTGGTCCGCCGCGCGCTTCTTGCGCCGGAGGGCCCGCTTCTCCTCCACCTCCGCCCAGAACTCATCCAGGGTCAGGTTGTAGAAACGACGTGCGGCAATGTAAGTCTCGAACGTCCGCCGCTCCCCGGACCCTAGTGTGGCGGCAAAATCCCGTTCCGGCGAAGCCTTGGCCGCGCCCGGCACCATCATCAATGAAGCCAGTATAAGGAAAAGAGCCGCCCCGAATCCGACAAGGCTGAGATGGCCGCGCGCTCCCGATGTGATCCGCACCCCTGCCGCCCGTCTGTCCGCTGTTGATCCCGACACGGCATTTAGTAAGGACATGCGAAGGCGCGCGAAATGGGGCAGAGAAATGGCCGGTCAGGTACCGAACGCACTGAACAAGCCTCAGAGATCATGCAAACCAACTCTCCCGGTCTCTTCCAAATGCCGGCGTTTCGCAGGCTCGCAGCCGGCCGCCTTCGCTCCGCGCCGCAGCCGCCGCCACGCGCCGGCGAGCCCATACCTCCGCCAAGCGATTTCGATCTGAACCCCTCCGCGTTCGTGGAATGGTCCGGCCCGGCCCCAGCCCGGCCCGCGGCTGTTCTTGTCCCGGTCGTCGCCCGTGAAACCTTGACCGTCCTTCTGACGGAGCGAACCTCGCACCTGGCCTCCCATGCGGGCCAGATCGCTTTTCCCGGCGGCAAGCCCGACCCTGCCGACACCGGGCCGGCCGAGACCGCGCTGCGCGAAGCCGAAGAGGAAATCGGGCTGTCCCGCCACCTGATCGAACCGATCGGCTATCTCGATGTGTACCGCACGGGAACGGGATTTGCCGTTACCCCTGTCGTTGGCATCGTCCAGCCGGATTTTCATCTCAAGCTGAACCATGATGAAGTGGCGGCTGCATTCGAGGTACCACTGTCTTTTTTGATGAACCCCGCAAATCATCGTATCGATGCCCTGACGCTTGCCGGTCGCGACCGCCGATTTTACGCGATGCCATACGGGGAACGCTATATCTGGGGCGCAACTGCGGGTATCCTTCGCAACATGCACGACAGGCTTTTCTCCGCATCATGAACGGCATCGAACTCATTCAAACATGATCCGCATCGTCATCGAAAATCTGCTGCTCTTTCTCCTGCCTACAATCGCGTATGTCGGGTGGATGCTGATCGCTCGGCCCGATACGCTTGAGCGCACGCCGGACGGCCGCATTAGACCCGCGCGAATTCTGAACGATGCACCGCTGGTCTGGCTTGCTGCGTCGGGGACCGTGTTGCTGATCGTGGCCCTTGTCGCATTCGGAAGCACGTCCGGCGGCCGTCCCGGCCAGACCTACACGCCACCCATTCTGAAGGACGGCAAGATCGAGCCGGGCCATATCGAATGAGCGATGGACCCCAGCCGTGACGAGCGATCCGCAGCATCGTCCCGAACCTACGCTCGCCGCGGCGCCCTGGCTCCATGATGCCGCGACGCAGACCGTGCTCGCGGCAATCACCTCTGGCGGCGGCGAAGCGCGCATCGTCGGCGGCGCCGTACGTAACACGCTGCTGGGACTTCCCGTAACCGATGTCGATATCGCAACCACGGTGCGCCCTGAAGACGTCATCGAGCGCGCGGAAAAGGCCGGGCTCAGCGCCATCCCGACCGGGATCGATCACGGCACGGTCACAATCATCGCGGGCCACAAGCCGTTCGAGGTGACGACGCTGCGCCGGGACGTGGAGACCCATGGCCGGCATGCCACCGTCGCCTTCACCGAGGATTGGGCGAGCGACGCCCACCGGCGCGATTTCACGATCAACGCTTTCTCCTGCGACGCCGAGGGGCGGTTGTTCGATTACACCAACGGCATCGCAGACCTCGCCGCCCGGCGCGTCCGCTTCATCGGCCGCCCCGAAGACCGCATCGCGGAGGATTATCTGCGTATTCTGCGCTTCTATCGCTTCACCGCCACCTATGCGGCCGGCCAGATCGACCGCGAAGGCCACGAGGCCTGCGCGGCGCTTCAGGAAGGTCTCGACCGCATTTCCGCAGAGCGAATCCGGGCCGAACTTTTGAAACTTATCCTCGCCCCGCACGCTGCAATCGTCCTTTCGGAAATGGACGAAACGGGAGTGCTGGCCCGCATCCTCGGCCACGCGGCCGATGTTCTGGCTTTCGCGCGGCTGGCCGCCATCGAGGATCAGAACGGCATTCCCCCCGACGCCATGCGACGCCTCTATGCGCTGGCTGTTCTCGGCCCCGAAGATGCCGCCCGGTTGCGCGACCTGCTCCGCCTGTCGAAGCGCGAGTATGAGCGCCTCGCCGATCTTGGCCTCCCCGACCGCGCCTTCGATCCGGACCAGAGCGAGGACGCCGCCAAGATCTTCCTTTATCGCAAGGGCGCGACAACCTTCCGCGACGGTGTGCTCGTCACATGGGCGCGCAATCTCGACGACGGTCCGGAAAATGCATCACGCCGCGAACGGTATGAACTCGCCGATCTCTGGTTGCCACCGGTTTTGCCGGTTTCCGGACGGGACGTGGTCGCGCTCGGCGTGCCACCCGGGCCCGAAATCGGGCACATTATTGAAACGCTCGACCTTTGGTGGATGACAGCAGGATTTCCAGCCGATGAGGCTCTGGTACGCGAGCGGCTTGAGGCTCTCGTCAACCTTAAGAACCGGTAAATCGGCGCTTCACGCAAGAACGCGGCAGGGATATGGTTCCGACGTGCGGGCTTGCAAACTATCCGCCCGCGCCACTTCGTGTATTGCGTAAGGCACTCGCATGCGTTTCGATGACGACCGGCCGGAAGCTGAAATCATCAGCGAGATGCGACTGCGCTCGCAAAAGTTTGTACAGATCGTCTTAGCTGCCTTCACGCTCGTCTTTACGGCTTTGGCACTTCTGGCCCATCACGCACCCGATGCGCTGGCCCTGTCGGGAGGCGAACCGGACCAGATCGCCCGCACGTTCCTGTGCCTGGCGGCCGGCTACGCCGTCTGCCTGCTCGTCTGGGAACGGATCCACGTCGCGCGCGACTGAAAGTGCCCTGCTATTTGGCTCGCGGACCAGCCATCAGGCTGAGCGCGGCCTCGATGCGACGCCAATCTCGCGCTTCCTCCTTGCGGCCGTCTCTCTCCCGGCGGACAGCCATTTGAGCAGCCTCGGCTATGGCCATGCCGCCTTTTGCTGCGAACATTTTTCGAGCCTGTTCCTGAACATCGACTGCACGCATGTCGGGCCTCCTCGCTATGCGGTGGAACCATGTGGATATGGTCAGTCGATCATCTGGCGTCAACCGCACGCCCCGAATGCAAACGGCTGCTGCGGTTTCCCGCAGCAGCCGTCGCATGATGCCAGGATGGCGCCGCGCTTAGAGCGCGAAGTCTTCCATTTTTGCGCCCTTCTTCAATCGCGCAACCAGCCAGTTCGGCTTGCGCCCCCGGCCGGTCCACGTCTCGCTCTTGTTTTCCGGGTTTGCATACTTCGCCGCCGATTTCGACCGGCCGCGGCCGCGGGTCGGGAAGCCATAGAGTTCAGCGATGGTAAAACCCGAGCCGTCAACCAGACGATCGATCCTGTCCTTGAGATCCGACTTGGCCTTATCGCGTGCTGCGGCTTTGGCCTTCGCGATCTTTGCCTCGAGATCGTTGATCTCCTTCAGCGACAGACGGTCGACGTTCACAGCTGCCATGATCCAATTCCTTTGCTACGCGCCCCGCGGGGCTACTGAGTTGTTTGTTTTTGCCCCGCAGCCGCCATATATCAGCCGGCGCTCAAGGGTTCCGAGCACTTATTGCCGCACCGAAAGGCGATAATCTCTAATTGCGCGTCTGGCAAGCCGGTTTATCGATGAATGTTCTTTGCACAAATAACAAAGAAGAAATCCGAACAGGGCAAGGGACTTAATCCGAAATATTGCATTTAGCAACTATTCACTACGCAACGCATCGATCGGGTTCATCGAGGCGGCGCGTCTGGCAGGAAAAAAACCGAAAATAATTCCTGTCATCGCGGCAGCCCCCATTGCACCGCCGATCACACCTGCGCTCACATTGACCGGCCAGTTTGCAAGAAATGCAATCAGCCACGCAATGCCGATACCTGCTGTAATTCCAATCAATCCGCCGAGCAGGCACAGGACGACCGCCTCGACGAGGAACTGCACGAGAATATCGCGCCGGCGTCCGCCGACCGCGAGACGCAGCCCGATTTCCCGTGTCCGTTCGGTAACGGAGACGAGCATGATATTCATAATACCTATGCCGCCGACAATCAGCGAAATTGCGGATGTTGCGCCGAGGAGATAACTGAGTGTCGAAAGAACTTCCGTTCTCGCTCGCATGAATTCTGCCATGTTGCGCACCGAGAAATTGTCCTCGTTGTTCGGACCTGTTTTCCGGCGCTGACGCAGCAAGGTCTCCATATCGTCCTGTGCGGCGCGAATATCGGTCTGTTCATCAAGCTTGACATAAAGCCTGCCTACTTGATCGACCTGCACATCGCTCTTTCCGACGATCCGGTTGCGTGCTGTTGTGACAGGGATGAGAATGATATCATCCTGATCACGCCCCATGGCCGACTGCCCCTTTACTGTCAGCATTCCGACAATCTGAAAGGGGACATTCTTGATCCGGATTTCAGCACCCAGGGGATTTTCCCCGGGAAAGAGCTGTCGCGCCACGGTCGCTCCGATCAGCGCCACCCGGGCCGCGGTGCGGACATCCTGCGCGTTGAGATCGCGCCCTTCGGCGACGGGCCAGTCCCGCACGAAAGCGTAATCGGCGTGAACCCCGCTGACCGATGTCGTCCAGTTGAGATTTCCGCGCACAACGGCGGCAGACTCATCCAGCTGGCCTGATATGCCGATCACACCCGGAACTTTGTCGCGCACCGCGACGAGGTCGGCCTCCGACAAAGGCAACGCCGTGCCCGCTCCCGTTGATCTGCCCATAACACGCATCGAATCGGGAAACACCACGAGCATGTTCGTGCCCAGCGCCATGATCTGCCGGTTGACCTCTCCGGCTGCGCCGTTACCGACGGCAACCAGGATAATGACCGAAGCCACGCCGATCACGATGCCCAGTGTCGTCAGAATGGAACGCAGCAGGTTCGATCTGAGCGCCGTCAGCGCCACGCGCAGGCTGTCGAGAAACGTCATTGCGCAGCCTCGGCCACTGGCGCAGCCGTGCGGTCATCGGAGATGATCCGTCCGTCACGGAACACGACACGCCGTCGTGCCCATGCCGCGATGTCGGGTTCGTGCGTGACAAGAACAACGGTGATGCCCTGCTCCCGGTTGAGCGTCGAGAACAACTGCATGATCTCTTCCGATGTGCGGCTGTCGAGCGCGCCGGTCGGCTCGTCGGCGAGCAGGATCTTGGGATGATTGACGATCGCCCGTGCAATCGCGACCCGCTGCTGCTGCCCGCCGGAAAGCTGGCTGGGCAGATGATGCGTGCGATCCGCCAGGCCAACCTGCTCGAGCCGGCGCCGCGCTTCGCCCTCCATGTCCTGCGGCCGGGGCCGGGCGTAGAGAAGCGGCAGCATGACCTGCCTGATCGCCTGGGTACGTCGTAGAAGGTTGAACTGCTGGAAAACGAAACCGATCGTCCGGTTGCGAAGGTCAGCGAGTTCGTCCGGCGAGAGCCGCGCGATATCTCGCCCGTCTATCACCAGAGAACCGGACGTCGGAGTATCGAGACCGCCGATCAGGTTCATCATGGTCGATTTGCCCGAACCTGAGGCCCCCATGATGGCAACGAAATCACCCTCGTCGACGTCGAGCGATACGCCGTCGAGAGCTCTTAATTCCTGCTCGCCCACCCGGTACAGCTTCACCACGTCACGGGCAGAAATGATCGTCCGCGAGCCGGCTTCACGCGCCTGAGGCAGCGGGTTCATTGCTTGACCTCGCGCACCCGCACGATGATGCGGTCGCCCTCTTTGACGTCTCCGCCGATGACCTCCGTGAACTGGTCATCTGCAAGTCCCACGCGGGCCAGCCGCCGCTCGGGCTGCCCGTCAACGCCGACCACCCAGAGCGTAGCCGCCCGGCTGCCTTCCCTACCCTTCTTCCAGCGCTCGTAGAGCTTGCGCTGCTCCTCGGTCATGGTGGGCGCAATCGCTTGTTCAAGGCGCATATTGAGCTTCATGCGGAAAGCCGACGCATCGAACTGAGCCGGACCAAACCCGCCGCTCTGCGCAGACGCCTTATTTTCGGCGACGATTGAATCGATCTCGGTCTTCAGTTTCTCGGTTTGATCCGGCGTCAGCGCCAGTTCGCCCTTCAGCCTCTCCAGCGTTCGCGCGGCCCGATCCGATCCATTGGACGCACGCGCATCCGCCGGCCCGGTGTCGCCGCGAGGCCGGAAACGCAGCGCGTCGTTGGATATGCGCAGCACGCCGTCGCGGCGCGCGCTTTCGATACGCACGTTTGCCGTCATGCCAGGAAACAGCCGCCGGTCTTCGTTCTCGGCCTCGATGATCACGGTATAGGTGACCACGTTGTTGATCTCAGTGGAGGCCAGCCGGATTTGCGTCACACGGCCGTCGAACTCCCGGTCTGGATAAGCATCGACCGTGAACGTCACGGGATTACCTTCCGAGATCGAGCCCACATCAGCTTCGTTCACCTGAGCCTCGATGCGGATGCGCGAAAGATCCTGGGCGATCTTGAACAGTTCCGGCGCCTGAAAACTCGATGCCACCGTTTGCCCCGGATCGACCGAGCGCGAAATGACCGTCCCGCTGATGGGAGACTTGATTTCCGACCTCTCCAGATCGACGCGCGCGCTTTCCAGCGCCGCCTTTCTCTGCACAATCTGCGCTTCGGCGGCCTCGATCTGTGCCTTAGCAACCTCGATCTCCGCTTCCGCCACGTCGCGATCCCGGATAGCGTTGTCGAGGGTCTGCTCGCTGGCAAAGCGCTTTTCGGCCAGAGAGCGCTGCCGTTCGATCGTCCGGTCGGCGTTCTTCTTGACGGCTTCCGCCCGGATCAGCGCCGCCTTCTGATTGGTGAGCGCCGCCTGCGCCGCCTGCAGATTGGCTTCCCCTTCCGCGACCTTGGCGGCGAACGTGCGCCGGTCGAGCGTGGCAAGCACGTCGCCGGGTTTGACTTCGGAGTTGAAGTCCGCATTCACAGTCTCGACCGGCCCGGAAAGGTACGATCCCACACTGACCGTCACGAGAGCGCGCACGGGCCCCGATGTTGAAACAAGCCGACGGATGGTCCCTTTCTCCACCACCGCCGTCTCATAATCGAGCCGCTGCTGACCGCTCGCGCCCGGATTGACGAACCACGCCACCGCGATCGCAACCAGCGCGACCGGCACGGCGAGAGTGAACAAACGAGGGAGGCGCGACGACATCAGGATTGTCAATTCCGTATGGGCGTATGGGAGCGTGTCTTTCGGTTAACGCACGGCAACGTGCCAGCCGTCGGTCTACCCTGCGGAAAACGCGAAAATCCCGCTGGCGGACCGCTCGTGGACACTAGGGGATATGTGGCCGGTGCTGGCAACACGCCAGTGCGTGAAGTTGACCGGCAATCGCTGCGACGGTGAACAAGGCGGCAATCCCACGACAGGCCACGAATTTCCGGCCCGAAGATGAACCTTAGATGAACGCAGCATTCAGAGGCAATTCAGCGGCGATGCGAGACAGTCGGGCCACCCTGAATTCGACACTTCCCCGGCGTTTTCCAAGGGGGACGCTCCGCTCAGGGTCGGGGCGTCCCCTGCCGGTTTCCCACCCCTCCCCGCAGCCGTATCCAACCGGGCAGATCCAAGGGCCTCGGGCTACTCGTTTCTCCAGAGAACCATAATTGGAGCAAACGCGCCGGAATGGCTTTAAATCAACTTCTGCCCCGACGCCTCTGGCCCCTGCTCGCCGGACTATGCCTGCTCGCAGTTCTCTCACCCACGGTGCTTTCCATGACCTATCGGGAACCGGCCCATGCGGTGGAAAGCCAGGACGGCGATTTTGAAATTCGACGCTATGCCCCCGCGCTTGCCGCCGAGGTGACAACATCAGGCGACCGCAACACCGCCATTGGTGCCGGGTTCCGCCTGCTCGCCGATTACATTTTCGGCAACAACACGAAGAAGCAAGCGATTGAGATGACGTCGCCGGTCACGCAGCAGCGAAGTGAAAAAATCGCAATGACCGTCCCTGTCACGCAGCAAGCGTCGGGCAGCGACTGGATCGTACGCTTCATCATGCCGGCGACCTACACACCCGACACGTTGCCGGTGCCCAACGATCCACGCGTGCGGATCGTCGCCATCCCGGAGAAGCGTGTTGCTGCGGTGCGATTTTCCGGCCGCTCGACCGATGAAAATCTTTCCCGACACCGGGCCGAACTCGAGGCCTGGATGAAATCGCGCGGCTTGAAGGCCGCGGGCGAGCCGACCGTAGCCTTCTACAACCCGCCGTGGTCCCTGCCCTTCCTGCGCCGCAACGAGTTTCTTGTCGAACTGGCCGGCTGACCAAGGGCGCGACCGTCCCTGACTCTTGTTTCGCTGCCGCAGCACGGCTAGTTTGCGCGCCGCAAACGCTTTTTCCGTCGCCCGAGCCTGCTCGGGACGCCCCGCCCCTTCTAGTTGGAGACACCCCGATGACCTTCAAACTCCCCGAACTCCCCTACGCCTATGACGCTCTCAACCCCTATATGTCCGCCGAGACCCTCCAGTACCATCACGATAAGCATCATCAGGCCTACGTGGACAACGGCAACAAGCTGATCGTTGGCTCCGGCCTCGAAGGCAAGTCGATTGAAGAAATCTGCGTCGCCGCCTTCAATGGAAAGAATGCCGGCCTCGTGAACAACGTCGGCCAGCACTACAATCACATCCATTTCTGGAACTGGATGAAGCCGAACGGCGGCGGCCGGAAGCTTCCCGGAAACATCGAACGTCTGGTCGAAGACTACGGCGGCTTCGACAAGGTCCGCGCCGACTTTCTCAACGCGGGCGCAACGCAATTCGGCTCCGGCTGGGCCTGGCTCGCCATTCGCGACGGCCGCCTCGAAGTAACCAAGACCCCGAACGGCGAGAACCCGCTGATGCACGGCAGCCTGCCGATCCTCGGCGTCGATGTCTGGGAACACAGCTATTACATCGACTACCGCAATGCCCGTCCGAAGTACCTCGAAGCTTGGTTCGACAACCTCGTGAACTGGGACTACGTCTCCAGCATGGCCGGCTAGAACGCGGTTCATTGAACGCAGCAATTCCAGAAGCCACCGGCAGCCCCGGTGGCTTTTTTGCATCCTGTCCCGTCCGCCCTACTGATGCCCGCTTCGTGGCATTTGTCAGTGTTAGGAGCCAATGCTAAGCACGCCGCGTAGGGGGAAAGACGGGGAGATTCGTGGGGGTACGCACTGTCATAGCCGGTGTTTTAGCCCTGGCGGTCCTCGCCGGCGGATGCGCGGCTGCGATCGAACGCAACCCGCCCCCGAACGCCCAGGTCGCCCAGCAGGCGACGCTGCCCGACATTCCTGGCGCGCGCACCTGGGCCGATGAGCCGCCAAAGGACGTTAAGAAGGCGTACCGCACCTACCTCAAGGGCGTTCCCCAATTGGGCGCCAGCGCCCCGCTCGTCGACGGACGGATGCAGATCGATATTCTGGCGTTGTCCGGCGGCGGCTCCGACGGTGCCTTCGGAGCGGGCGTTCTCACTGGCTGGACCGCGCGCGGCGACCGGCCTGAGTTCGAACAGGTCACGGGCGTTTCTGCGGGGTCCATCATCGCCCCGTTCGCCTACCTGGGTCCGGAGTACGACGACGAACTCAAACAGATCTGGACGCAATACCAGACCGATCAGCTAGTGGTGCCTCAGATCGTGACCGGACTGCTCGGCGGTGAGTCGCTCGCTGATACCGGCCCGCTGAAAAAACTGATTGCCCAGTACATCGACCGCGATTTTCTGAAGAAGGTCGCAAAACAATACGAACGCGGCAGACTGCTGACTGTCGGCACCACCAACCTCGATGCCAAGCGGCCGGTCGTGTGGAACATGGGAGCCATCGCTCGGCATTATGATAATCCCGCCGCGGTGCAGCTCTTTCGCGACGTGATCCTGGCTTCGGCTGCGATCCCGGGCCTGTTCCCACCCGTCAACATCAAGGTCTCATCGGACGGCAAGTACTACGACGAAATGCATGTCGATGGCGGGGTCACGCGCCAGATTTACGTTTCGTCGATCGACGTGCCCTTCAAATCCTTCGACGTGCTTTATCCAAAGCCGCCGAAGCGCCACCTCTATCTCGTCCACAACGGCAAGATGACGCCTCAATTCGGGGCCGTGAAGCCGTCGACGTTCCAGATCGCGGGAGAGAGCATCAACACGCTCATGCTCTACCAGCACAAGGGCGACAACTACCGCATCTATCGCATGGCGATGGATGCAGGCGCCGACTACAACGGTGTCGCGATCCCGCCTGACTTCAACCACGCCTACAAGGAGAAGTTCGACCTCGGCTACCAGCGCGCACTGTTCGAGGAAGGCATCCGGGTGGGCAAGGCCAAGGAATGGCGCAAGAAGCCCTCGGACGTATATGAGGCGCCGCGAGTCGCCACGCCTGCGGCACCGGCAAATCCCGAGTCCCCGCCCGCTCCGCCGGCCGCCGAACCCGCGCCGGCAGCTCAGCCGGCCGAGCCCGCTCCAGCGGGCCCGGAAACAGCTCCCGTTGCTCCGAAGGCACCCGTGGAACCCGTGGCGATGGACCGGGTCTCGGCCATCGAGACGGCTACGCCCCGCTAAAGCAGGCACGGGCGCCCTGCCCCGCCGTCTATACATGCTCCACGTAGTTCTTCAACTCGCGGATCCGGTCCACATAGGCGCGCCGGATGCAGAAGAAGTTCGACCCGCACGCATTCCGCTCCGCAATCCATGACCGCTGGGCCGTCCGCACGGTAACGGTCTGATCGAAGTAACGCGCCCGTTCCAACGCGCGCCGATACCAGCTGTCCATGCGCTCATCCAATGCCCCAAGCCACCGGCTATTGCAGACACGGACTTCGGCTGCGGGACGGCCCTCAAGTTCCATGCAGCTGAAGCTCGCGGCCTTCGCAGGCGCCATGGCAACGGACATTACGGCTGCGGCAGCAATGGCACCGACAAGGATTTTCATGAAGGAAGTCTCCGTCTCACGCGTTGGCGATGAGCGGAAACTGAAGCATGGGCGCTGAACTGCGGCTGAAACCGGCGTTCATCCGCCGTTTAGGTTCAGGGGTTTTCCGACAGGCTGTTCAGGTAACCGAGAAACGCTTCGATATCAGGAGGATCGAGCTTGAAAACGGGCATGTCCGGGTGCCCCGAAACGATGCCCTCCGCCAGCGACTCGGCCAGATCTTCCGAGGGATAGATTTCCACCACCTCCCGGAATGGCGGCGCCTTTTCGTGCGGGCTCTTGTCGTCGCGGCCGATGGCGTGGCAGCGCGCGCACTTCTCTTCGACGAGCGCCTTGCCTCGCGCGATCATGACCTCATCACCGGCCACGCCCGGCGTCGCCCATGTGAACAGGACGCAGGCGGTTACACAGCGCAATCGTCTCAAGGGCATCCCCTGTACCGCTGCCGGACTCCGTCCGGGAGTTTCAAGTCGCAGGCCTGAACCGGCCTCAAATCCTCAACGCCGTCCGCCTTTGATCGAACCGACGATGATGTTCTTGATTGTGGTGGCGATCGTGCGCGACAGCGAGCGTTGCAACTCTCGCCCGATCATGTCGCCCATGCCTTGCGATCCGCGCCGCGAACGGTTGCCGGATGATCCAGCCCCACCCCCGAGAATGACATCCGTCCAGCTGCCGCCCTCGCCGGCATTCGCCTGCTGCGCGGCCGCGTCCGTGCGCTTGGCCAGGATTTCGTGCGCGCTCTCGCGGTCCACGGCTTCTTCGTATTTGCCGAACACGGGACTGTATTCGATGACGCTCTGCCGCTCGTCCTTGGAGACCGGGCCGAGACGCGCTTCCGGCGGGCGGATCAGGGTCCGCTGCACCATCGACGGCTCGCCCTTGTTCTCCAGCATGGACACCAGGGCCTCGCCCACCTTCAGTTCCATGATGACTTTTTCAGTATCGAGATCGGGGTTCTTGCGAAACGTCGTCGCCGCCGCCTTCACCGCCCTCTGCTCCTGCGGCGTGAACGCGCGCAGCGCATGCTGAACGCGGTTGCCGAGCTGCGCTGAAACAGAGTTCGGAACATCCATCGGGTTCTGCGTAATGAAATACACGCCAACGCCCTTGGAGCGGATCAGTCGCGCCACCTGCTCGATGCGTTCAAGCAGCGCCTTGGGCGCTTCGTTGAACAAGAGGTGCGCCTCGTCGAAGAAAAACACGAGCTTGGGCTTGGGCTGGTCGCCGACTTCCGGCAGCGTCATCCAGAGCTTCGACAGCATCCAGAGCAGGAACGTCGCGTAGAGGCGTGGACGCTCCATGAGCCGGTCGGCGGCAAGCAGGTTGATTACACCGCGGCCGTCGGGTGCGAGGCGAATGAAGTCCATGATGTCGAGCGCCGGTTCGCCGAAGAACTGATTGGCCCCCTGTTCTTCCAGAACCAGGAAACGCCGCTGGATCGATCCGATCGACGTCGCCGCCACATTGCCGTACTTGGTGCCGATCTCCTTCGAACGGGCGGCAATATCGTTCATCAGCGCCCGCAGGTCCTTCAGATCGACGAGCGGCATCTTCTCGTCCGCCGCCACCCGGAACGCGATGTTGAGCACGCCCTCCTGCACTTCATTGAGTTCCAGAAGGCGGGCAAGCAGCAGCGGGCCCATATCCTGCACGGTGGCGCGGATCGGATGCCCCTGCTCCCCGAACACGTCCCAGAAGATCGAAGGATACGCCCGGTTGCGATAGATGTCGGCTAGGCCGGTTTCGCCGGCCCGCTTCAAGAGAAAGTCCTTGGCCTCGCCCACAGCCGCGATCCCGGAGAGATCGCCCTTGATGTCGGCGGCGAAGACAGGCACGCCGGCCGAGGAAAACCCCTCCGCCAGAACCTGCAGCGTCACCGTCTTGCCCGTGCCCGTGGCGCCGGTGATGAGACCGTGCCGGTTGGCGAGTCTCAGATCCAGGTATTCAGGCTTGATGCTCTTGCCGACGAAGATCTTGCCGTCATGCAAAACCTGCTCGCTCATGGGTCAGATGCTCCGCGATCCAGGGCTCGAACACGTGGCTCCGGGGCGATGGACCGACTCGAACCGGGTGCCGCTGCGATCCTCTTTGCACGCAAACACTGCCTTTGCAAACGCCGGTTGCATGACACACTTGTGGCTGGCGAGGAGCGACGGTTCCGCGCCGCTGCGGCGTCACGCCGATCCCGTCACCTCCGTTTTTTGAATGCAGGAGTTGCGCCGGCCCCCTATAGACAGCGCCAATCGGAATCCCACCGGCGCCCCGCCGCCCGGACCCAGCCGAAACAACGGACCACCACCGATGACCGTCACCCCGTCGAACGATGCGCCCCTCATGCCCCTCGCCACCGGCTTTGCCGAAGCGACGCGGGATGCGTGGCTAGCCCTCGTGGAAAAAGCCATCAAGGGCTCGGATTTCGAGAAGAAAATGGTCGGCAAAACGGCTGACGGTTTGCGCATCGAGCCCATCTACACGCCGGCCGACGCTCTCGCGTTCGCCGGCGCAGCGCTGCCCGGAGCGGCACCGTTGACCCGCGGAACCAATGCGGCTCCACGCGGGCTCGGCTGGGATATTCGCCAATACCATTCCGGAACCGACCCCAGCGCCGTCAACGAGGCGATACTGGAAGACCTCGCCGGCGGGACAACGTCGATCGCCCTTCAGATCGGCGGCGGAAACGGCTTGGCCGCAAACCCGGCGGCGCTGACCAGGGCACTCGACGGCGTGCTCCTCGAGATGTGCCCAGTCAAGTTGGTAGCCCATGAAGACACGCCGGCTGCCGCCACGGCTCTGATGGCCGTTTGGGACGCCCGCGGTCTGGCTTCCCGCGACCGTCATGGCGGCTTCGGCTACGATCCAATTGGAACCCTGGCCGTCACCGGTCAACTTGCACAGACGCTGCCCAATGCGATGGCGCAGGCCGCGACCTTGATCCGTGCAACCAGGGACATGCCGAACGTCACGGCCCTTTCCGCCGACGGCCATGCCTACCATTGCGCGGGCGCCACAGAGGCACAGGAACTCGCCAGCATTCTGGCGACCGTCGTTGCCTATCTTCGAGCCGCCGAGGCCGCCGGCATCTCCCCTGCGGAAGCACTGCCGAAAATCACAGTGACGCTGGCCGTCGACGCCGATCAGTTTCTCGGCATCGCCAAACTGCGCGCGGCGCGCCGCCTCGTCTGGCGCCTTGCCGACGCCTCAGGCGCGGGAGAGGCCGCAAAGTCGGTTCGCTTCGAGGCGGTCACGTCGTGGCGCATGCTGGCGAAACGCGATCCGTGGACCAACATCATCCGCACGGCCATCGCCTGTGCCACAGGGGCCCTCGGCGGCGCCGACAGCGTCGTCGTCCTGCCGTTCACGTTCCCGCTCGGCGAAACCGACAGCTTCGCCCGCCGCGTCTCTCGCAACATCCAGATCGTCTGCCAGGAGGAAAGCAACCTCGGGCGCGTCGTCGATCCTGCCGGCGGATCGTGGTACGTCGAGAAGCTGACCGAAGATCTGGCGCAGAAGGCATGGTCGCTGTTCCAGAACATCGAAAGAGAAGGCGGCATATCCGCCGCTCTGACGAAGGGGTCGCTTCAGGCCGCGATCGCCCAGAGCGCGGAAACGAAGGCCAAGGCCGTCGCCACCGGGAAAGTCGAACTGACCGGCGTTTCCGCCTTTCCGCTGCTCGGCGACGACGGGATTGCTCCCAAACCCTGGCCCCATGTGCCGCCCGCGAAATCCACCGCCGCCGTGACCGTCGCGCCGTTGAGGCAGGCCCGCCTCTCGGAACCTTTCGAGGCGTTGCGCGACGCCGCGGACACCCGCACCAGGAGCGGCCGCCCGTATGCCGTTTTCCTGGCGAGCCTCGGTGACGTCATCGACCACAACGTCCGCTCCACCTGGATAAAAAACTATCTGGCAGCCGGCGGGATCGCAGCAGCCATGACGGACGGTTATCCCGGCGCGCAAGCCGCGGCCGACGCCTTCAAATCATCGGGCTTGACCGCCGCCTGCATCTGCTCGTCCGACGCCATTTATGCCGGCCATGCCGAAGCCACCGCGAAGGCGCTCAAATCGGCGGGTGCAAAACTGGTGCTCATGGCCGGACGTCCGGGCGATCGGGAAGCGGCTCTGAGGCAAGCCGGCGTCGATCAGTTCCTCGCCGCCGGAGCAGATGCGGTGGCGACGCTCACCGATCTGCAGAAAAAGCTCGCCTGAACCAGGTCAGCGATTGCGTTCGGCGAACGTTTTCGACTGCCGTTTGACATCATCGAACAGCGCCTCGGCGGCTGCGCGCGTCTCCACTAGTTCGCGCCGGATCGACTGCGTAATCCAGCGATCTCCGGCCTGCATGAACGCCGTCACGACGAGGAACTTCTGCGCCTTGCCCGATGGCGAAAAGACGATCCGCGTCGCCGCCATATAGCAGGCGTGGTCCTCTTCTCCGACCACGCCGAGAAACACCACAGGCGAGTCATACGAGAGGCGAGCGCCGGCATCCTTCACCAGGGTGGCAAAATCTTTCCCCCCGTTGCGCGGGTGACCCCATCGGGCCGACTGGGCGTCCTCACACAGCTGCCGGACAGCTCCATGGGTTCCCAGGCTGCGATCGTCGTCACTTGGGTACGTGACGGTGTTCTTTTCAATGGCGATCCACTCCGGTAGCCATTCCAGCGTCCCGGCCCGGGCAGCCTCAAGCGACGTGCACGGGACATAGAGTGCCAGCAGTTCGGTGCCCGATCTCAGCCCCGGTTCGAAGCCGGTTTCCAGTCCGGGCCGGCGTGCGTCCGCCTCATCATAGGCGCAGTGCCCGACGGGCGGCTCAACGCTGAGCACCGGCTCCGGCGATACCGTATCGCGCGGCGGCAGGTTGTCGGTCGGGGCCGAACGCCCTGGTGCGGCGCCTCCCAAGCCGGCGACGGCGAACACGAGGGCAGCCAACGTGTTGAAAAAGCTGCCTCGTATGCTAACGACGGACATCGCACTGGCCCTTTCCTGCGCCGCTTGGCGCGATGTTCGCCGCATCGCCTCCGGCGTCGTGTTTATGCTACCTAACGCTACGACGAGAGACCGTTTCAGAGATCAACATGACCCGTATCCCCGATTTCACCGCGATCGACCTCGGCATGCCGTCCGGCGCGACCGCTCCGGACACTACCGCGGGTGAAGCCTGGGTCACGCCGGAAGGCATCCCGGTGAAGCCGGTCTATACCGGCGCCGACACGGCAGAACTCGACTTTCTCGGCACCTGGCCCGGCATCGCTCCGTTCCTGCGCGGGCCCTACCCCACCATGTACGTCACCCAGCCCTGGACGATCCGCCAGTACGCGGGGTTCTCGACGGCTGAGGAAAGCAACGCCTTCTACCGGCGCAACATCGCCGCCGGTCAGAAAGGTCTTTCGATCGCTTTCGATCTCGCCACTCATCGCGGCTACGACAGCGATCATCCGCGCGTGAAGGGCGACGTCGGCATGGCCGGTGTCGCGATCGACTCGATCTTCGACATGCGCACGCTGTTCGACCAGATCCCGCTCGAACAGATGACGGTCTCGATGACCATGAACGGCGCGGTGCTTCCCGTGCTCGCACTCTTCATCATCGCGGGCGAAGAACAGGGCGTGCCGCCGGAGAAGCTCGCAGGCACCATTCAGAACGACATTCTGAAAGAGTTCATGGTGCGCAACACCTACATCTATCCGCCGGCACCCTCCATGCGGATCGTCGCCGACATCTTCGCATACACCAGCGCGAAGATGCCGAAGTTCAACTCGATCTCGATCTCCGGCTACCACATGCAGGAAGCCGGCGCGACGGCCGACCTGGAACTCGCCTATACGCTGGCCGACGGCGTCGAATACGTTCGCGCAGGCGTCCAGGCCGGCCTCGGCATCGATGCGTTCGCGCCCCGCCTGTCGTTCTTCTGGGCGATCGGCATGAATTTCTTCATGGAGATCGCCAAGATGCGCGCCGCGCGTCTTCTCTGGGCGAAGCTCATCAAGGAAGAATTCAATCCGAAAGACCCGCGCTCGCTTTCGCTCCGCACGCATTCTCAGACGTCGGGCTGGTCGCTGACCGCACAGGACGTCTTCAACAACGTCACGCGCACCTGTGTGGAAGCCATGGCGGCGACGCAGGGCCATACCCAGTCGCTGCACACCAACGGTCTCGACGAAGCCATCGCGCTACCGACCGACTTCTCCGCCCGCATCGCGCGCAACACCCAGCTCCTGCTCCAGCAGGAGAGCGGCACCACGCGCGTCATCGATCCGTGGGGCGGCAGCCACTACGTCGAACGGCTTACCTATGAACTCGCGCAGAAGGCGCTGGAGCACATCAAGGAAGTCGAGGAACTCGGCGGCATGGCAAAGGCCATCGACGCCGGCATTCCCAAGATGCGCATCGAGGAAGCAGCCGCCCGCACGCAAGCCCGAATTGACACCGGCAAGCAGACGATTACCGGTGTCAACAAGTTCAGGATCTCGGAAGACGCCAAGATCAATCTGCTGAAAGTGGACAACGCAGCGGTCCGCGAGGCCCAGATCGCCAAGCTGAACCGATTGCGCGCCGAACGCAATGAAGCCGAATGCCAGGCGGCTCTCGCAGCGCTTACGGAAGGCGCCAAGGGCTCCGCCAACCTGCTCGATCTGTGCGTCAAGGCTGCACGCGCCAAGGCGACCGTCGGGGAAATGTCGGAAGCGATGGAGAAGGTCTTCACCCGCCACCGTGCCGAGATCCGCGCGATCTCGGGCGTCTACCGTTCGGAGGCATCCATGAGCAACGATGTGGCGAAGGCGCAGAAACTCGTCGAGGAATTCGAGACCAACGACGGCCGCCGCCCGCGCATCCTCATCGCCAAGCTTGGACAGGATGGCCACGATCGCGGACAGAAGGTCATCGCCACGGCGTTCGCCGACCTGGGCTTCGACGTCGATATTGGCCCGCTCTTCGCGACCGCCGGCGAAGCGGCCCGTCAGGCTGTCGAGAACGACGTGCATGTCGTCGGCGTATCGTCGCTTGCCGCCGGACACCTCACGCTGGTGCCGGAACTGCGCGAAGCGCTGGCCAAGGAAGGCCGCGAAGACATCATGATCGTGGTCGGCGGCGTGATCCCGCCGGACGATTACGACGCCCTTTTCAAGTCCGGCGCGAAGGCCGTCTTCGGGCCCGGCACCAACATTCCGCTGGCCGCCGCCGACCTCATCGTCAAGCTCAACGAACAACTCGGCTACGCCAAACTCGCAGCAGAGTGACAGACGCTGCCCTGTCCTGCCGCCGCACCGGCCTTAATTCCGGTGCGGCGGCAGCGCATACGATGCCAGAAGTACGATGACGATCGTCAGCGGCACGAACAGCTTCGGCTGTCAATCCGCCGTGCCGCCATGGAACACACACGACACCGCCGATCCCGCCGCGACGCCCGGCAGCCACCCGAACACGGTGCTGCCCGCCAACCCCAGCAGAAAATCGGCCATCGAGGCCCGCCCTATTTCGTCACGACCTCAACCGGCCCGTGATCGTCGCAGTGATCGCCATGCGGATGATGCAGGTGGCCGTTGACGAGATAGTCCACATGATCGCCGTGCGGCACGGCCTCATGACCGCATCCCGGTCCATGGACATGCCCGGCGTCATGGCCACCGCATTTGTGCCCAGGCGTACACGCGTCCGGATTCTTCGCTGAGACCTCGATGGCATGCTCGTCGACGTGTCCGGCATGCACGTGATGCAAATGTCCGTCGTGCAGATAGTCCACATGATCGCCATGCTTCACCGCCGTGT
The DNA here is from genome assembly GCA_025458125.1 of Hyphomicrobium sp. Lineage (GTDB taxonomy): Bacteria > Pseudomonadota > Alphaproteobacteria > Rhizobiales > Hyphomicrobiaceae > JAGVSR01. The sequence goes on along the minus strand of JALOTA010000020.1, from coordinate 1,400 downwards.
GACCGCATCCCGGCCCATGCTGATGGGTGTGGTTGGCGTGATGCGGAAGCTTGCAGTCTGTCATATCCGGTCTCCATTCGTGAGTGTCCAGAATACATGACATCGCTCCGCCATTCACCACCCGTCGAACTGCAATCCTGCCGATTTTTTCATGCTAGGGTTTCTTCACGATGCAATCAGCGGGACGAATGGCGATGGATTGGCTGGCGATTTTTGATGATCCGAAGCGCTTGGGATTGATGATCTTGATCGCACTCGGCGCCATCATCGCCGGCAAGATGGTCTACAACGTCTGGCCGAAGCACCAGAACCCAACGTTCTGGGGCGCGGCGACCGCCATGCTGATCGTCGCCGCGCTCGCCTACTTCGGCATCTCCGAAGCCGCGATTGTCGTGTGGATCTTCATTGCTCTCGCCGTCGTCTACGCAGCCGCGGCCCTCGTGCTCTGACAAAGCCAAACCGGCGTGCTCCGCCTTTTACCGGTCGCGCAAGCGTGCCACTCTTCGCCGCCTGCACCTCTGGCGAGAATCGACGATGAGCTGGCTCCCCGACTCAGACCCCGAACCCGGCAACCGCACGGCCTGCGATCTGATCGAGCAGGTGATCGTTCCGCGCGCCCGCGATCTCGGCGGATTCCAGGTGCGCCGCGCGCTCCCCGCCACGGGCAAGCAGATGATCGGCCCGTTCATTTTCTTCGATCAGATGGGGCCGGCCGAGTTTCTCATTGGTCAGGGCATCGACGTGCGCCCGCATCCCCACATCGGCCTCGCCACCGTCACCTATCTGTTCGACGGCGAGATCGTCCATCGCGACAGCCTCGGCACCGAACTCGCGATCCGGCCCGGCGCGCTCAACCTGATGACGGCGGGACGCGGCATCGTCCACTCCGAACGCTCCGCGCCCGAGGTCAAAGCCACGGGCCCGCGCCTCTTCGGCATCCAGTCCTGGGCGGCGCTGCCGAAATCGCATGAAGAAAACATGCCCGCGTTCGCGCATCACACCGAAGCCGAACTGCCGCGCATCATGGGCGAAGGAAAGCGGGTCCGCCTCATCATGGGATCGATGTACGGCGAGACATCGCCGGCCGCGTTTCCGCACCCGTGCGTCTATGCGGAAGCGATCCTCGCACCCGGCGCGGTTCTTCCCCTCGATCCCCACTATGACGAGCGCGGCGTGTTCATCGTCTCCGGCGAGATCGACATCGCAGGCGAAATGTTCGGACCGGGACGCCTGCTCGTCTTCCGGCCCGGCGACCGCATCTCCATTCTGGCGGCGTCACAAGTGCGATTGATGATCGTCGGCGGCGAGCCGATGGATGGCCCGAGACACATCTGGTGGAATTTCGTCTCGTCCTCGAAGGAACGCATCGAACAGGCGAAAGCCGATTGGCGGCAGGGGCG
>JALOTA010000094.1 GCA_025458125.1 Hyphomicrobium sp. | reverse complement strand
CCCGCTCATCGCCTTGGCCGTGCGGTTGACGAGTGGCAGTACCGTCTGCCGCCAGAACGCGCGCGTCGCCTCCTGGTAATTCGAATAGGTGTTGTCGCCAGGAATACCGAGCAGCATCGGCGGTACGCCGATGGCGAGCGCAATCTCGCGCGCCGCGCCGTTCTTTGCCTCGATGAAATCCATGTCGCGCGGGCTCAGCGACAACGGCTTCCAGTCGAGCCCGCCTTCCAGAAGCAGCGGCCGGCCCGCGTGCTTCGCACCCTGGAAGTTGGTTTCCAGTTCCGACTTCAGCCGCTCGAACTGTTCCGCCGTCAGCCGGCCCCCGCCGTTGCCGTAGACGAGTGCACCCGAGGGCCTCGCGGAATTGTCGAGCAGAGCCTTGTTCCAGCCCGCCGCCGTGTTGTGAATGTCGATGGCCGTCGCCGCCGCCTCGATGGGGCTCAGGCCATAGTGATCGTTAACGGGATGAAACTGCTTCATGTGCAGGATCTGCGCAATCCCACCGCCTGCATCCGCGTCCCCTGCGAAGCGCACGCTCGAGCCGTTCGCCGTGTATTCGAAAGCCTCCGGCCAACCTTCCGGTCCCGGAATCACCTTCATCCGGTCCGGCCGCAGCACATGCAGCTCGCGCACGCGCCCGTTGAGCATCACGGCCTCGGAATAGGAATTTCCCGAGACCAGGAGAAAGCCGTACCAGTTCTCGAAAAAGTCGGCCGATGTCTGGATCGCATTCGGCTGACGGATCAGATCGAGAAGCGGATGCGTCTCGTGTTCGTGGGAACCCTCGTAGAGAAGGAGCGGGATCGATGCCGCAGCTTCCGAGATCATGCGCACCGAACGATAGACGATCGGGTTCTGCATGTAGCCTTCGCGCGCGAAAGCCTGGTAGTCGCGCGGAGTCCATATCGGCTTCCCCAGCGTCTCCATCGCGATCACGGCGCCCGCGCGGCTGGCTTTCTCGTCGCTGACACGCGCTTCGCGCGCAAAGCGGCGCGGACCCGCCCACATCCGGGCGAACCGGTCAGTCCATCGGACCATGTTTTATCCTTCAGCTAGAACCCCACATCGCGCCCGGCGGCCGGCTCCCCGGCAGGGAAGTCGCCGGGCGCAAGCGCAGAGTTTCCCCGCGCCTACCGGCCGGCTCCCCGAATGGGGAGTCGGTAGGCGCTAACATCACTAGAGCCTTCTGATCCCGGGCCGCGCCACGGGCGTCAGCTTCAGGTCCGTCAGCGCCCATACCAGCGCGTCGAGACGGTCGGGGCTTTTCCCCTGAACCCGGCCGTCGCCACTGAAAGCCATCATCTGCGCCTCCAGTTTTTCGAACCGGCCCACATGCGCCACCCGTCCTTCAGCGTAGAGCGCTGCCACCGGTTCCGCCCGCAGCCACTTCCCCCGCGTGGCCGTCACCTTGTGAACGGGCACCGCGTCATCCATCTGTTTCAGGATGGCAATCACGAGGTCGCCGCCCTGGTTCGTCTCGGCCACGATGTGATCGGCCTTGAACTCGTGATAGGCCGCCACGGCCGCACGCGCCCAGACATGCGGTTCGCGGCCTTGCAGTGTCAGATCAGCCAGAACGTAGACGCGGCCGTCCTCGGCCTCACCGGCAACCACGATCCCGCACGCATCCGATTTTAGTGTCGCGGTCACGGGTGGATCGACCGCCACGACCACGCGCCTCAGATCGGGCGCACACTGCACGCGCCCGGCCTCGACCCAGTCACGCCGCCATAGAGCCCCTTCTGCGCCCTCGACGATCTCGCCGAGCAGCTCCTGGCGGCCGAGAACCGACCCCTGATACCGCCGTTCCATTTCGGCAACGAAGCCTGGCGCCAGATGATCGGCGTTGTCGTGCGTTGCCGCTCTCATGGTGACCGTCGCGGCATCTTCGATCAGCGCCTTCAGGAACGGCAGCGGCCGCGGCGTCGTCGTCACGCAGATGCGCGGCCGGCATCCGAGCCGCAATGCAAATTGCAGCATGTCCCACACCTGATCCGGCTCTCGCCACTTCGCGATCTCGTCGCACCAGGCGAATTCGAACTGCGGTCCGCGCAGGCTGTCGGGGGTCTCCGACGAGAAGACATGCGCCACCGATCCGTTGGGCCATAAGACGCGGCCGTTCGACGCTTCGAACACCGGCCGTTCGTGGAGCGGGTGAACGCCGAGAAGCCCCGACGTCCCCTCGATCATGACACGCCGCACGTCGGCGAATGTTTCTCCGATGAGGGCAATACGCCGGGGGGTGTCATGACGGCCGTCCCACAGGCCGAGCGCCTGCGCCCGGACCCATTCCGCCCCTGCCCGCGTCTTGCCCGCGCCGCGTCCGCCGAGCAGCAGCCATACGCGCCACGCCTCGCTGTCTTCAGGCGGCAGTTGATCGTCGCGCGCCCACATCCGCCAATCGAAATAAAGGTCGCAGATCTCGGCATCGCTCAGATCATTCAGGCTTTGCCGTTCCGTCGAGCCACTTCGCGCTGAGGCGTTCAAGACGCTCCGCAATCTCGCGGCGCATCCGCTCGGCCTCGGCTCGGTCATGGCTCTGGCCTCCGTCGGTTTCGGGCACCTTGCCCTGGGCGTTGGCGAGTTCGGTCACGCGTTCAACCGCCGCAACCGTCTGGCTGATGGCGCGTGCCGCCTTTTCCTGGTCCTGCGGTGTCATGTTGTGGTCCATTGTGCTCTCCAGTCTGGCCAGGAGCCGGTCGATGATCCGGTGCAGCCGCTCCAGACGCTGCCCATGCGATTCAGCCGGCCGGTCCGGATCGACCGGCATGGCACTGCTGCAGTTCTTGTCCGTATCTGCGCAATTTTCATTCGGACGGACCGCCGCCGCCCGCGGGCGCGGCGGTTCGATGACCCGCGGCGGGACATCCGCCAGCCGCCGAACTGTGCGTTCCGACCGCATCCGCCAGCCGAAGCGCGCCGCCCGGTCGAAGATGCGCCGCCGGTCGATCCCGAAGCGCAGCGCTATGCGATGCACGGCTTCGTCCGTGTCCTCGTAGGCCGCGCGAACCACCTCCCACGCCTCGTCGTCGAGGACGACACGCGCCATGCCCATCCACCCCATCGGCTGCCGAGACTGAGACGAGAATTCGAACTGGTGCGAGAGCCCACATCCCTCCGGCGGCGAACCAAAGGTTCGACGGAGAGAGCCGGCCGTTCAGCCTGCCGTCACGGAAACGCGGCGCGGCCGGGCAGAGAAAACGCAAGCGGCCCGGAAACGTTGCCGTTTCCGAGCCGCCCGCACATCTCGCACCATACGAAAAACCTACCCGATGACCGTTGCGCTGTCAAACGAAAAAATGCATTTTATTGTTTTATTTCATGTTATTAGGTTGGTTATTCCGGACCAACCAAACAGAATAATCCGTTCCCACGCAGCGGGGATATCTCAGCGCCTCACGTTTCCTCGCCGTCGCAGGAGAAATCGGCGATGATGTAGCGGGCGTAGTTGTGCTCCTTGATGCCCTTTTCGGAGCGGGCGAAGTCGCGCACGGAAATGCCGGCCTGATGCACGGTTTCCCGGTCCCCCGAGATGAGGGGGTGCCACCAAGCGAGCCCGCGGCCCTCCTTGACGCGCCGGTAGCCGCATGTCGCCGGAAGCCATTTCAGCGACCGGACCTTTTCGGGGGTCAGGTTGATGCAGTCGGGCATGCGCTCGAACCGGTTCGCATAGTCCGAACAGCGGCACTGCCCGATGTCGAGCAGCGAACACGCCAGCCTCGTCAACACGATTTCGCCGGTATCCTCGTCCTCGAGCTTATTGAGACAGCAGCGGCCGCAACCGTCGCACAATGATTCCCATTCCGCAGGCGTCATTTCCTCAAGGGACTTCATTTCCCAGAAGGGACGCACTTGCCCATGACCCGACGCAGATGAGGAACCACCGCCGTCAGCCCCCTCTCGCGCCGGTGGGGCCGAAGATGCTAGACCTGTCGCATCGATCCGCGACCGATTCCGCCGGTCCTGCCCCATCTTGGCCATGTCGTGCTGCCCCACTGTCGGCTGCGCACCTCATGGCCCGCAGGCCCGGATTGCCAGGACCGGCGGAAAAAGGCGCGCAGTTAGAGACCGGGAACCGATAACCCCGGATCAGTCGACGATTTAGCGGGGCAGAAGGGATTGAGCGACTGGTTTTTCAAACAGGGTGGCCGCGACAAGCTCTCGAACCTCCTGGGCCTCGACGCCAAGATCGATTCGACGCTGTCGGAAATCTGGTCTCGCGTCCGCGACTTCTGGAATGCCGGCCAGACCTTCTTTGCCCGATTCCATCTGACCGGCTGGAAGCGCCTCGCCAACGAACTGGCTTCCGAAGGGCTGACCCTCGGGGCCGGCGGTTTCGTCGTTCTCTTCGCGCTGGCCATCCCCGCCTTCAATGAGTTCGACGAAGGCCGCTTCCTGACCGGCCGCTATAGCGTCAAGTTTCTTGACGCCTACGGAAACGAAATCGGCAAACGCGGCATCCTGCACAACGATGCCGTACCGCTTGAAGAGATCCCGGAAAGCGTCATAAAGGCGACACTGGCGACCGAAGACCGCCGCTTCTTCGAACACTATGGCATCGACGTTCTGGGCACCGCCCGCGCGCTGGCGGAAAACCTTCGCGCCAACGACGTCGTTCAAGGCGGCTCGTCACTGACCCAACAGCTCGCCAAAAACCTCTTCCTGTCGTCCGAGCGTTCCTTCCAGCGCAAGATCAAGGAACTGTTCCTGTCCTTTCTTCTGGAAAGCCGTTTTACCAAGCGCGAGATCCTGAAGATGTACCTCGATCGCGCCTACATGGGCGGCGGCGCATTCGGGGTGGAGGCCGCAGCGCAATTCTATTTCGGTAAATCGATCCGCGAGGTGAACCTTGCCGAATCCGCACTTCTCGCCGGACTTTACAAGGCACCGACCAAATACGCGCCTCACATCAACCTGCCCGCCACGCGGGCCCGCACCAACGAGGTTCTCCAGAACCTTGTCGAAGCCGGCTTCTACAGTGCCGCCGAGGTGCACGACGCGCGCCTCAATCCGGCGAAAATCGCCGAGACGCGCGCAACCGAAAGTCCCGACTGGTTCCTCGACTACGCCTTCGAGGAAGTGCAGAAGCTTGCCGAGGGCAAGGGGCAGTATGTTCTGACCGCCCGCACGACCATCGACCTGTCGACCCAGAAGGCCGCCGACGACGCGATCCTGCCCTTCATTCGCCAGCGTGGACGAAGCCTCCGGCTGAACTCTGGCGCTCTCGTTGCGATGGAAACCGATGGCGCCGTGCGCGCCATGGTCGGCGGACCCGATTACGGCGAGAGCCAATTCAACCGCGCGACCAGCGCGCGGCGCCAGCCAGGTTCTTCGTTCAAGGTCTACGTCTATGCCACGGCGCTCGAGCGCGGCTACAAACCGACCACCGTCGTGCGTGACGCATCCCGATCCTGTGGCCGCTGGAGCCCATCGAACTATGGCGGCGGCGGCGGCTCCGGAGCGCGCTTACCACTGTGGTTGGCACTGGCCAAGTCGTTGAATACGGTCGCCGCCGAATTGTCGTTTGCCGTCGGCCGCGAAAACGTCATCGAGATGACCCAGCGCCTCGGCATAAAAGGCATCCGGAAATCCTGCTCGATGGCACTTGGCGATTACGGCATCACGCCGCTCGAACACACCGGCGGCTTCGCGACCTTTGCCAACGGTGGCAAGCGCGCGCTGCCTTACGCCGTGACCGAGATTTACAATTCCAAGGGCGACCTCATCTACAGCCGCGAACGCGATGAGCCCCCCGCGCCGCAAATCGTGGCGCCGGAAGTCGCGGCGGGCATGAACTGGATGATGAACAAAGTGGTGACCGAGGGCACTGCGCAGAAGGCTGCGCTCGATTTCACGCACGCCGCCGGAAAGACCGGAACGAGTTCCGGCCCCAACGACATCTGGTTCGTGGGAATGACCGGCCGCTATAGACGACAATCGCCCGATGGCACACGGCAATACCGGCGGCCAGATCGCCGCGCCCATCTGGCACGACTTCATGGCCGTTGCACACAAGGACATGAACATCGCAACGCTTCCGGGCCTCGATCCGCATCCGGCGCAGGTGGCCGAGCAGCAGCGCATCGCGGAACTGCGGCGCACCGACCCCGCGCTCGCAGCTCAATTGACCGGTGAAGCCGACGCCACAGCCAAGGCCTCGCGCAAACTGCCCGACGCCGCCAGAACCGTTCTACGCCAGGTCGCAACCGATCTGCGCAAGGCAGCAGGTATCACCGGTGACAAACCGGGCAACAGCCCTGTTGCACCCACGCCAGCCGGAAAGCCCGGCGACCGCGCGGCGTTGCCGGGTGCCGTTCCCGGCCGCACGGCTGGCGCGGCGACGCGTAACGATACGGGGGTCATGGAATGATCCCAAGACGTCTCGGAGATACCGCTGTGATCGGCAGCCTCCGCACGATCCCACAGCGACTGGAAGAAAGACAGCGCGCAGGCCGGTCATTGCTGAGCCGCTTGCGCCGAACGGCTTTCTGGCGGCATCAGGTGCGCAAGCGCATCGCCGATTTTCTCCGTCTCCTGGCAGATTGGGCGCTCTTCATTCTTGTCGTCGTGACGGCCGGGCTGAGCACGGCCTATTTCATGATGGATAGGGGGACGAGCCTGTCCACGGTCACCGAAGGTCCATGGACGATGTGGACTACCGCCGCCCGGCCCGACGCCGACCCCTACACACGCGCTCATTTCGCGCGACTCGGCGCGCTTCCACTTCCGGCTGACTTTGCCGAGACGTGGACGGCAACGACCGACTCGAACGGAGATACGCTGCACTCGTCGTGCGATTATGAGGTTGTCGTTCGTCCGCCCCCATCATCATGGTGGAGCCTTGCCGTGTTCGACTCGGGTGGTCGGCTTATCCAGAATGCGGCCCAGCGCAACGTGTTCACCAGCGAAACAGGAGCGATTTCGCCCGACGGGCGTTTTGTTGCTCTGCTGTCCCGCTCTGCCGGTGGCACCAATTGGCTTCCCACTGGCGGGGCCGGCAACCTGAGCCTCGTCTACACTCTGATCGACATGGGCATGGCGACCGGCACCGGGACCGAACCGGAGGATCTCGCCAAACGCGTTCCGGAAATCAACGCGAAGGGCTGCCGATGAACGCGCTTCTGGCAAGACTGCGGCGCATCGATTTCCGGCATGTGCTGGCCGCACTTTTTGCCATTGCCATTTTGCATGTGATCACGACATTCACGGCACCAAGCATGGCCTTGTCGTCGGCGTGGTCCCGCCTGGCTCCGGCGCTGAAGCCGAACACGATGGTCGTGCTGCCCGCTGTGACCCCTGATGCCCAGCCCCTGCCCTTTACGGCCCCCGATTTCAAGGTGGCGGTGTGCATGTTCGATACGCGAAGGGGTCCCGTTGCGATATCAGCGTCGCTTCCTTTGGCCGGCTGGAATCTCACATTGTATGATCCGAAGGGAACGGCAATTCATAGCGCAACCGGACGGCCTGATCGCGCGACCCCGGTGGCGCTGCTGCTTGTGCCCGATGACGATCGCTTCATGGGACTGACGCCGGAGGCACAGGGCCTGCGATCTCCCCGGCAAACCGAGCTTCGCATCCAGGCGCGCAAAGGTCTGGCGATCCTGCGAGCGCCGGACATGGGTTACGCCTATCGTGCGCGGATCGATGCTGAGCTTGCCCGCGCGAGCTGCCGCACCGTCGCCGACCGCCGCTGAAGAACGGGAACGCAACAGCTTGCGAGCCCTTCAGGGCATCAGCCAATCCTCGAGGTGATGACAACCGTCGCGAGATTCCACCTCCACGATCCAGAGATCGGAATCAAACCCACGCTGCCGTTCGAGATAGGCGTCAGCGTCAGCGTCCGGCACCGCCCGGCCATCGAACAGCGCCATCATGGGCCGATCGGTCTGAGCCTCATCGAGCCCGGCGGGAGCCGGACCGAACAGGAGAGACGATCCGTCGAGCCTGTTCACGCGAATGAACACGGCACCCGCATCATCATCCCCGTGCCGCACGACGACGGCCATCAAGCCCTTCGATGCGAGCAGTCGGATATACGCCTTGATCCAGATGCCCGCCTTGAGCCGCATGAGAACCCTTCTCGGAGCAAGATGGCGGCCCTGTGCTCAAGGCGCCGCTGAGCGCTTTTCTGCTGTACGACTAGGCGCGGCAAGCCGCGTCAGCCGTGTCAGAAGATCGCCCGAGATGCGGCCCGTATCCGGCATCGACTGCTGCTTTTCGAACGACCGGATGGCGGCAATCGTACTTTCACCGAGACGCCCGTCTGCCCGCCCAACCTTGTACCCGAGCTTGCCGAGCGCGGTCTGCACCGATCGGATCAACGCCTCCGCCTTCGGTCCGGGTTTGCCGCCCGATGCGGCAGGTGGACCGCGGCGGCCTTCGTTCAACTGCGCCAGCAGAGCGTCGCTCGGCTCCGCCGTCAGCGGCAGTCCGTTGTCGATTTCGTATGCGAGAATGGCGGCCTCCGTTACCGGGCCGGCAATTCCGTCCGCCCCGCCGGTCTCGTATCCCTTCGCGATGAGAGCGGCCTGGATTGCGCGCGTGGTCGCGGCTCGATCCGAACCCGGAGGAGCGACCAGCACCCGCTGCCCCACGCCCGGTGCCACCGGCGCCGTACCACCCGCGACCGGCCCTTCGTTGGCGGGCGATTGCGCGCCGGCGCGACGAGTGTCGATCTCCGGAATGGCCAGCGCCGCCGTCTCGTCAACCTGACCCCAGTTCTCAGCCCGCGAAACGGCCTGCATGCGCGTCAGCGGCTGCATGACCGTGAGGTTCACAGATACGGCGGCGGCCAGCAGCGCAAATAGCGCAAGGGCTGCTCTGGAAATTCGTGCAGACATCTGGAAGGAATGATCCCTCGGCTGAACGCACGCAGTATCGAACGTGCATGTTAACGCCTCGTTAACCGCACAATTCTCAATAATAGATTAAGGCCAATATGAAAAACTTCGCAAAATGCCTGTTGCCTGCCTAGCGGTTCCTTGAACGACTTTCGCTACGATATGGTTGATGCCGGTCAATGCTCTCCGGCATGAGTAAGGGTACGTAATTCAGATGGGTCTTTTGCGGACAGTCATCGTCGTTGGCGCTGTGGTCGCACTGCTGCCTTCCGACAGAGCCGAGCAGGAACGCGTGGCGCAAACCGCCGTCGACGCGGCCCGATGGGCCATGGGCTTCTGTGAGCGAAATGCCAAGACCTGTGAGAACGCAACAACCGCATGGGTTGCCTTCAAGGCGAAGGCTGAGTTTGCTGCGGGCGTCGCCTATGATGTAGCGCTCACCCACGTTCTCGGACCGGCCGGTCCGGGGCAAAACCCATCGCCGCCCGCTGAAACGTCCGCTGTTTCCACCCGGGGCACGCTGAATTCGCGCGACCTGGAGCCGGCTTGGCGCGGAAACGGCGCACGCTGAGCGAGCGCTGCAATGCCTCTCGAAATGGCGCGGCTTGCCGCCTGCCCGCATTACGATTAAGTCCTGCGCGTGGGCCCTGAGGTAATGGCCCATGGCTGCAGGACGTTCCATGACCATTTCCGAGTTGAAGGAGAACTTCGCGCTCATCGACGATTGGGAGGACCGCTACCGGTACGTCATCGAACTCGGCCGCGCTCTTCCCGAAATGCCAGCTGCCGGCAGAACCGAGGCCAACAAGGTGCGCGGCTGCGCCAGCCAAGTGTGGCTGGTCACGAGCCTCACGCCGCGCGGTACGGGTCAATCGCCCCTCATGCACATCGAAGGCGACAGCGACGCTCACATCGTGCGCGGCCTCGTCGCCATCCTGCTCGCCGTCTATCAGGACCGGCCCGCAGACGAGATAGCCGGCCACGATGCCCTGCGCGACTTTGCCGAACTCGGCCTGAAAGACCACCTGACACCGCAGCGCTCCAACGGCCTCGCCTCCATGGTCGCACGCATCCGCGCGGAGGCGCGAGAGGCCGTTTCTCAGTCGGCGGACGGCTGATCGCTGCTGTGCGGCGGATCGGCGGATGGCCGGTAATCAGGTGTTCCCCAATGCCGCGGCCGCTTGCCGGAAGAGGCGGCATCACCATCGCGAAGAAGTCCGTAATGGCGGGCCAGCCGCGTCAACGCCAGATCGAGCACTACCTTCGCCGACCGTTGCGGCCACCCGGTCTCGCGTTCGAGGTCCTCCAGTCCTTTCAGAAAGCAGCAGACGTCGACCAGCGTTCCGGAAAGTTCGGGTCCGACGGCTCGCAATGCCCGCGCGACGCGCTCGCCGGCCGCGACCACATTGTCCGCCATCTCGACCCCGGCGCCCGCCGCTCCGCTGCGGTTGGCAGGGGCAGATGCCAGCGCCAAGTCCCAGTTCGCCGTCACGCGAGGGCCGAGTTGAGCGAACGTAAAATCCGCCCTCAGTCGCTCTCCGGCCTGGAACTGTTCTTCGCTGATCAATGCCACACCATCCTTGCGACGGCGCCGGCGAAGCCAGGCGAGCGGACTTTCATCCAAATTATGCCCTGGCCGCTGCCCGAGAGTCGGTACGATACTCCGCTCGAGACCGCCGCTCACCAGCCGCCGCACCAGATCGCGCCCGCTCGAAGACAGGCGCCATCCCGAACCATCGCGTAGTTTCTCGATGATACCCGTATGCCGCGCGCGATCGTAGAGCGCGACCGGAATGGTTTCGTCCGGCTTCCCGTCGCACACGAGATAAGCGCATTGACGAGTGCCCGGCGCTCTAATTCCCGGGACGATGAGAGCGCCCCGCCGGGAGAGCTTGCGCAACAACGCCTCGAAGCCGTTCCTCTGCGCAATTGATGTCTCAGGGCGGCCGCGAACCTCGCTCATTGCACATCCTCCGCGCGGGCGGCCGGCGCTGCCGGCATCGGTTCAGCCTGGAAACGAACGATCCGTTCCAGCATGTCGAGAACGCGATCGAAGCGCGGATCATCGCGAAGATCTTCCACGACCCCGCACGCGTGCGAGACCGTCGTCCGGTCGCGGCCAAAAGTCCGGCCCACGTCCGTCAGGCTGAGGCGCAAGCCGACGTGGCAGAGATACATCGCAACCTGGCGAGCCAGTGCGGCCCGGGCCCGACCTCGGGTGACGGAGCCCAGTTGCTCCCGGCTGATGCCGAACACGAGCCCGACGCTGGTCTCCACGATCGTGCGCAAACGGCCTGACGCGGCGTAACTTTCCGCCGGATAGGCCGCGCAGACCCGCGTGGCAGGTGAATGAAAAATAGGGACATCCATGAGAGCAACTCGCGCCGGAGGGATCGATGCCAACGACTGTAGAAGCGCAGCGGACGCGCTGCCTCGTCGGAGATACGGGCGCGGTGAACGGCGGGGATAAGTGGAAACAATTTCCGGTGCGCGGGACTAATCCCCTGCTTTCCCTGCCATGCGAGGCTCCACGCTCCGACGCGATGGAGACCCGACGTGACGTCCCGGCCCGAACCTCGACCGGCACTCAGCCGCCAAATCCCGACACGCGAAGCGGAGCTGATGCGGCTACTGCCGCTTTGGCCACACGAGGTCTCAGACCGCAGTCCAGCAGGGAGACAGAAGCTGCTCGGTGTTCTGCGCCGTGCCCTGCGCACCGAGCGCAGCCGCGGCCTTGCGGGCCATTGGGCTTACGACCTTTCACGGCACGCGCAACTGCTGGCGATCTACCGCGAGGAATGCAGACGGGCGCAACTCAAGCCAGAGCGCGCACACCCGCAAGCCCGCTAAAGACTATTCGCGCTCCTTGCGAGTCCCCAGCCCCATCTTCTTGGCAAGATCGGACCGGGCGCGGGCGTAGTTCGGGGCGACCATGGGATAGTCCGGCGGCAACCCCCACTTCTCGCGGTACTCCTCGGGAGACAGGTTGTAGTGCGTCCTGAGGTGCCGCTTCAGCGACTTGAACTTCTTTCCATCCTCCAGGCAGACGATGTGATCGGGCATCACGGACCGCTTCACGGCAATCTTCGGCTTTGGCTCGTCCCGTTCCGGCGCCAATGCAGCACCCGTCACCCGGCTCAACGCGGCATGTGTCTCGCTGATCAGCTGCGGCAGATCGCTGGCGCTCAGAGAATTCTTGCTGACGAACGCCGAAACGATCTGGGCGGTCAACTCGACGAGACTAGGCTTGCCTTGATCTTCCATTTTTCTCCCCGAGCGCGAAACATCTATAGTTAAACACCATGAGTCTGAAGTATTCAATTCAATCAGGCAGCGCACCGCAAGTGAAAGATGCAAGTCGCCCAATGAATAAATTTTGAGCCGCCGGCTGCGTCGCCTGCCGCTCCCAGAGCCGCGGCCGATCATCTGGCCAGTTCCATTACAACCGGCTACGACACCATCCCCACCCGCCCCCGGAACCTGCGCGCGGCGTTCCACGTCATCAGTCAACGAGGTTGTCGTGACACTCCCCCTCCCGCCCCACGCCACTGAAAAGTCCCACGTCGCGACCTGGCACGGCATCGCCTTGAACGACCCCTTCCATTGGATCCGTGCCGCCAACTGGCAGGAGGTGATGCGCGACCCGACCGTTCTCGACCCTGAGATCCGCGCGTATCTCGAAGCGGAGAACGCCTATGCCGATGCCGTGCTCGCCGATACCCAGGCGCTTCAAAAGACTCTCTTTGAAGAAATGAAAGCGCGCCTGAAGCCGGACGACCGCACCGTTCCCAGCCCGGATGGCCCGTTCGAGTATTTCTCGAGTTTCGCCACCGGCGGGCAATACCCGAGATATTGCCGCCGTCCACGCGGTGGTGGCGACGAATCCGTCCTTCTCGACGGCAACGCAGAGGCCGCCTCAAAAACCTATTGGGACCTCGGCGCTGCAACTCATAGCCCCGATCACAAACTTCTGGCCTTCTCAACCGACGACAAGGGTTCTGAACTCTATACCGTGCGCATTCGCGATCTCGCGACCGGCGAGAACCTGCCCGACGAGATCGCCGACACACGCGGAGACATCGCCTGGGCCAACGACAGCCGCACACTTTATTACATCCGCGTTGACGCCAACCATCGCCCCCGCGCGGTCTGGCGCCACACCATCGGAACGCCCGCGAGCGCCGATGATCTCGTCTATGAGGAACCTGATGAAAGTTTCTTTCTGGCGCTAGGCCGCACCCGTTCTCGCGGCTTCATTCTCATCAATGCCCATGACCATCAGACCAGCGAGTTCCACGTCATCGACGCGAACGATCCGTCGGCAAAACCGCGCATCGTCGCCCCGCGCAGCACGGGACATGAATACGACGTCGAGCATCACGGCGAGCGCTTCATCATCACTACCAATTCCGATGGGGCGGAAGATTTTCGCATCGTCGTGGCCCGGACCGGCCGCCTGATTATCGAAACGGCGGTAACCGGGCATCACATCACGCGGCTGGAACGTGAAGACGGACTGCCCCGCATTGTGGTGCGCAGCATCGTGGACGGAGCCGAGCATTCGATTGCGTTCGCCGAAGAGGCCTACTCTCTCGGCATGGCCGGCGGCTATGAATTCGACACGACCACGCTCCGCTTCACCTATTCATCGATGACCACCCCCGCCGAAACCTACGACTATGACATGGCGACCCGCGACCGCGTCCTGCGCAAACGCCAGGAGATCCCCTCCGGTCACAACGCTGACGATTACGTGACCCGCCGCCTTTTCGCGACCGCGCCCGACGGCGAACGCGTTCCTGTCTCACTGCTCTATCGGAAGTCGAACCCACTCGACGGCACTGCGCCTGCCTTTCTCTACGGCTACGGCGCCTACGGCATCTCGATGCCCGCGTCCTTCTCAACGGGACGGCTGTCGCTGGTCGATCGCGGGTTCATCTTTGCTATCGCCCACGTCCGCGGTGGCAAGGACAAGGGATACCGCTGGTATAAGGACGGCAAGGCCGACAAGAAGACCAACACCTTCACCGACTTCATCGCCGCCGGAGAATTGCTGGTCTCGGAAGGGCTGACGGCGCGCGGACGCATCGTCGCCAATGGCGGATCGGCCGGCGGGATGCTGATGGGAGCTGTCGCCAATATCGCCCCGGACCTGTTCCTTGGGATCATCGCGGACGTGCCGTTCGTGGACGTGTTGAATACGATGCTCGACAAGGACCTGCCGTTGACCCCGCCGGAGTGGCCCGAGTGGGGTAACCCGGTCGAGAGTACGGCCGACTTCGCGACCATCCGCGCCTACTCGCCCTATGACAATGTAACAGCGAAAGCCTATCCGCACATTCTGGCGACCGGCGGTCTGACCGACCCGCGCGTGACCTACTGGGAGCCGGCCAAATGGGTCGCAAAGCTGCGCCGCCTGAACACCAGCGACAACCTTGTCCTGCTCAAGATCAACATGGGAGCTGGCCACGGCGGAGCGTCAGGCCGTTACGAACGGCTGAAGGAAACCGCGCGTGATTTCGCCTTCGCCTTGAAAATCGCAGGCCTTGCCGCACCGCCCGGCGGCCCTGCCTAAAGATAATGGCGGCGCTTCCTTGCGAGAAGCGCCGCCATCGGCAACCGGCAGGATATCGCGTGCTAATCCTTATTCCTGGATCACCACCGTCTTCTTGTCGCTCGACCGGGTCACGATCGTCACGAGCGAGCGGCCGATTTCGTTGAAGGCCGTCTTCAGTGCGTCGCCGTCGTAGGGGAAGTAGTATTTCTCCGGCGAAGCACAAGCGATCAGCGTCTGACGGGCCGGATCGGTTTCGTTCGTGCTCATGTCGAAGCCGATCGTGTAGACGGTGATGCCCTTGGCCTTCATCTCGTTGCAGATTGCGATGGCCTGAGCAGACGCGCCCGGATTGACCCAGTTCGAGTTATACTGACCGTCCGTCATCAGAACCGCAGCCTTGATGGTGTTCGGTTCGTTGTACTCGGCGACATCGATGTGCCCCGTGCTCCAGAAGCGGTTCCACTCCGGAGAGAGCATGTAGTAGCTCCAGGCGGTGCCGACGTGACCGGCCGTGCCGTTCAGAGGCGTGAAGGTGTTGATGTGATCCTTCAGCGACTGCTTGTCGGTGGTCAGCGTCTTGATCTCGGGGATCGAGCAGTTGTTCGTCTGCGACGAGCTGTACTGCGTCGAAAGGCTCGAACCCGGCGAGAACACGCCCACGTAGTTGTTGGGGCCGGCCACTGCATCGGTGTAACGCTCCGTGCCCTGCCGCTCGGTCACGCATGTGCGGAGGAAACGGGTGGAGATCACCGGATCGACCCGCGTCGTCAGTGCAGGAACCAGGTACTGGGTCTGACCACTTTGAACGCGGCGCTGGAACGTGTTGTTGCAGTATTCGGCAGCCTGGGTGTTGTTGAAGCTCGAGAAGTCAACCACAGACCGGACACGGCTGCGGCAGGTGCTCAGCGAAACCCAGGTCGCGGTGGACGCATCGGCGAAGATATTCACCGTACGCGTCCCGGTCTGGATCTGCGCCGTCGGAGCAAAGCCCGTCGCTGCCGCGGCGTAGCTGCCGACGTTGACGCGATCCGAGAACGGGACGAGACCAACGCGGCGGTTGTCCACGGCGGCGTCATTCGGCATGACGATGTCGAGGAAGTCTTTCGCGGCATCGATCATGTCGGTGATCTTCACGGTGCCGTTGGCCGACGTCTCGCCCATGGAGCCGGACACGTCGAGCATCAGCGACACTTCGAGATCCTTCGTGCCCTCCGGCTGACTGCTGGCGACCGCGCCCTTCGTGAAGACCGCCAACTCTAGCGACTCCGTCCCGAGCATGCTCAGAAACGGCGTATCGATGGACGTCTTGAGCACGGGCCGGACCGAAGAAGTAGCAGGATCGATCGCCGAGCCGTCGACATAGACGACGCGGCTGCCAATCACGCCGCTGCCGTTGCCGTTCTCTTCGCGGGCGCGCACCATACCGTCCTTGGCGAGACCCTGATCGATGAACGCCAGGAGGCGCGTCTGACCTTTTATGATGTCGCCGGTTTCCCGGTATTCGTTGAGCGCGGCCGAGGTTGCGGCATCAGCCACAATCTGCAACTGCGTATGAAGGCGGTAAGCTTGCCGCGGTCGTCCCTGATGAAGCGAAATGAGTCGATCGTCATGATAATACTCCCACTTCCGAATATGGGAGCACCGTGCACCACCTCTTATTCCGGATTCGATAATCAGCTTCGTCAAATTGTATGGAATTCCATTTCGCGAAGCCAAACTCTGCGAATAGATAAATGAAATCTTTCCGGCCGCCGCCAAAACTGCGGCGGGGCGGTTAAGGTTTCGTCAAGCCTTTGCCGGGACGGACAAAAGCAAAGGGCGCGGCCTGCGCCGCGCCCTGCAAATGAAAAGGGCCGCTCTCGCGGCCCTTTATGATCTCTGCTAGGCAGCCTTTTCTCTTAAGGCCGGCAACTTCTTATCCTCCTCGAGGTCCCGGGCACCTTTGAGCGCGATTCCGATGTAGCGAACTCTTCCACCGAGCTTGGCTTTCTGTACGCCCAACTCACCGAACTCTCGTCCAAAAGTCGGCAGCGCGAGTGGTTCCTTCTCCTTCTCTTCACACCACGCGCAATACTCTTCGTACAGTTCGGTCGCCGTCATGCTGGAACCGTCTTGCGTCTGGACACTCTCCTTGTAGAAGCGCTCCACGTCGGTTTCGGGAGCCATAGGTACGAGACGTTGAGGAGCCGGGGCCGACTTGTTGTCGTTGGCGCCGGAACGCGGCTTTGCAGCTATCTGCACGGGGGCCGTCTCGCGGACGGGCGCCGCCACCGCTGCCGCAGCGGTGATCACGGGCGTGGCGATCGCCGCCATGACCGGAGCGGCAGGTGCCACTTCGTCATAGAGCCGCCACTGGCTGAAGGCGATGTACATGCCGAAGCATGAACCGACTTCGAGAAGCAGCGCGATGAAAACCGTCATCGCAATCTGCACGGTGTCGATGCTGAACCCGGACAGCTTGGCGAGAACCGCCGCCTGCGGATCGGCCTCGGCCATCACGGCCGAACCGGACGCAGACGACAGCTTGCCCGACAGTTCGCTGATGCGCCCGGAAAGCTTCTCAGCCTCCCGTCCAGCCGCAAGCTCAGCTGACAGAGCGTGATAGGTCTGGCAGAAGTCGCGGCCCTGCTTACCCGTCACATCTGCGCAGCCTTTGGTCCAAACCCAGGGACGCTGGTTCATCGCGTTGTCGATCTCGCTCTGCACCACGCCGATCGGACGGTGCTGAGGCACCCAGCCGAGTTGCTCCTGCGCCCTTGCAAGATCCGACCGGAGATCCTTGTAGGTCTGGGCCTGAACGGCACGCTGGCCGGTCGTATCCAGACGGTTCAAGGCGGCATGACCAAGCGCTGACGTAAGAGAATAGGCGGTCATCACGATGCCGACCAACGCGGCCGCAGCTGCCTGCGACCACATCCTGTTTCTGATAGCGGCGAAAAAGAAGAACGGCACGAGTGCTTTAAGGCAGTCCGCGGCGGCCGAAGCCGAACCGTAGATCATGCCGTCGAGTTCGGTTTTGCCGAGACTGTATCCGAAACGCCAGTTCATCGCAGCCGAGACGGCGAGTAGCACGCCTGCTGCGAGAACGCCGAGTACACCCATTAGGTGTCGCATAGCCCTCTCCATTGCACAGAACCGGCCCGACGCTGTTACCCCCTTCGTCCCGGCTCGCTTTGTCTTGTTGTCCGGAGGAGACACGGAAAAACCAGCTGGCGACCTGACACGAGCCCTCACCCGCCTCGACAGACTGCCCGCTTGAGCATGCCGGACCATCCCCAAATGGCACCCGGCGCGGACCCTCCCGATGACGAGATAGGTCTCGAGACTTGCTGGATCTTCGACAGTTATCCTCGCCTTGTTCACAGGCCGGACTGCCGCTAGAGCCAGCCGGTGGAAGATCGAAGGCGAGGGGCCGAAGCAAACAAGTGTCGAACGCGACACACTCCCCTCAATTAGCAACGCTATGCGATTCGAAATCTTTTGTTAAGGGAATCAGAAGCGTAGGCAAAAGGGGCAGCGCAAGGCTCGCGGAAGGTGGCAACGGCGACACATCCGGTCTAGCTGAATGATCCACAGGCCCGGGTCTGGTTGTTCAACGTTTATCCCCATTCGAGCCGCGCTGCTGTCGATAACCGCCGCACCCGGCGCGCCCGTCTTGGCCCCGACTTTTCCATTTTGTTGTGAATGGCCGCTTCCGGCCGGGGCCATGATAGGTTAAGATTTAGTAACTTTATTTGAAGGCGGCGGCTCCTCGCAGGGTTGGCGGCTGTATTGATTGGTTTTTTCCGGTCCTGTGCGATCTCCGTGCCGAACCCAAAATCAAGATCCTGGATCTCAACCAGCGGCAAGCGCTTTGGGTTCGTTTGCACCCGCCGGCGCACGCGCCATATCACGGGATGAAGGGCCATTATTCTGGAGTAGGCCTCGATGGAACGGGTTCTCGGTCTG
>JALOTA010000093.1 GCA_025458125.1 Hyphomicrobium sp. | reverse complement strand
CGCGTTCGTGCACGAGCCCTGGACGCGCGATCTCACCGAGCGGCAGGCTCTCGCGCGGATCGTGGAAATGATCCGCACGGCGGGCAAGGAGACGGTGAACTTCGAGACGCTCGATCTCGAAACGGCGACGGCCATCCGGCAGTTCGCGCTCGCCGCCCAGTTCCACAAGCACGTCGACCGCGAAACACCGATCCGCTACCTGATCGCCGAGTGCGAAAGTCCGGCGACCATGCTGATCGCGTTGTTCTTCGCCAAGCTCTTCGGCGTCGATCACGTCGTCGATATTTCTCCGCTGTTCGAAACGCCGGCTGCTCTTGAAACGGGTGCCCGCCTGATCGAACGCCTTCTGGAGGAAGACGCCTACAAGCAGTATGTCCGGGGCCGCAAACGGCTGTGCATTCAGACCGGCTTCTCGGATGCCGGCCGCTTCATCGGGCAGATTGCGGCGACTCTTTCGATCGAACGTCTACATCAGGGTCTTGCTGAAGTCCTGGACGCCGAAGACCTCGGCGGCGCGGAACTCCTGCTGTACTCCACGCACGGCGAATCCATGGGCCGCGGCACGCATCCGGGCCACATGTCGACGCGGCTTCAATACGTCTTTTCTCCCAATGCCCGCCGCCGGTTCGCCGACGCCGGTATTCCGCTGAAGCATGAAACGAGCTGGCAGGGCGGCGACGGCTACCTCTATTTCGCGACGAAGCCGCTCGCCATGCGGGCGCTCGCGACGGTCATCATGGACGGAGAGGTGCCCGAGGCGATCGAAGACGAATTCTACGACGACACCAATCTCGCTCTCGATTTCCTGCTTCGCCTTCGCGGCTATCAGCAGGATCTCTTCGCGCATCCCGGCTACCGTGCGGTTCTCGGCGCCTTCGGTCCCAATCTGCTCTTCAAGACCGGGTCGCGTCCCGTAAAGCGGCAGATGGAAGGGGCATCGACCGCAGACCGGGGCGACCCCGCGCGCATGCGCGCCATTCCCAACAACGCGATCCTGCAACAATTCGGTTATATCGCCAACGTAGTCGCGGGTCTCGGGGCGGCCGTGGGCTCGGAGCGGGAGCGCTTTGTCGAGGTTGCGAAATCGTCGGCGCGCCTGCGTCCGTTGATCGAGATGGTCGCACGCGGAAAGCAGTTGTCCAGCCTCAACGCCATGGGGGCCAATGCAACCGTATTCGACCCCGGTTTCTGGGCCATGCGAGCCTCATGGGGACGCGAGCCGCATCTCACGGCAGCGTTCAAGAACCTGTCCACGTTCCTTCTTGAGGACGATCGAAACGCATCGATCAGTGGCCTCGTCCATGAGCTGCGCCTGGATGCGATCGACTTGCATGCGCTTCTGGAAGACATTGGCATCGACGGCGGCAAGATCCCCGATGAAAACCGCCTCGAACTCGATCTGCTCCAGGCCATTCGCCTGGCGCTAATCATGCGGGTCTTCATCCTATCCGGGCAGCTCCCCCGGTTCACGACCCGGGATGTCAGCCACTCCCAGATCGTCGCTTCGGCATTGACTCTCGAAGTCCCTGAGGTCATCAACGTGATGCGTCAGGCGTTTCCCAAGAGAACGGGGGCGGCTGAAGACACGTCGGCCTTCCGGGAGACGGCAACCTATCTTCCGCAGGGCATCGACGACTACGGCCGCATCGAGACCGAAATTCTGGAGCCGATGGAGAAGGCCTACGAGGCCATTCGCGAAATCGGAACCGGCATATCCCACCATTTCGGCGCCTTCGGCTGACGATCAGGTTCTGGGGAAGAGCGGCCATCCGCTCGGGGGCGCCGTTGGCGCCCCTTCGCTTTTTAGCGTGCGACGCCGTGCTCACATCAGACCCAGCCAGCGGGGAAGTGTCAGCGAAAGGGCCGGCCAGTAGGTCACGAGCACCAGAAACGCCAGCATCGAAAGAAGCCACGGCATCACGGCGCGGGACGTCTCCGTCAATCCGATCTTCGCTACTCCGCTTGTCACATAAAGATTGAGCCCCACGGGCGGCGTAATCATTCCGATCTCCATGTTTACGACCATGATGATCCCGAAATGCACGGGGTCTATGCCAAGCTTGGCCGCGACAGGGAACAGGATCGGCGCCATGATCAGGATGATCGAGGCGGGCTCCATGAACGTTCCCGCAATCAAAAGGATGATGTTCACGACGATCAGGAACGTGATCCAGTTGAAACCCTGCGCGACGATCCAGTCCGCGATCGCTTGCGGGATCTGCTCGTGCGTCAGGAGAAACGAGAACAACATCGCATTCGTGATGATGTAGAGCAGCATGGCGCTCATGTTCGCCGCTGCCAGCAAAACCTTCGGAACATCGGCCCAGCCGAGGCCGCTTCGGTGGGCGTGACAAGGCCGCCGTAGATGCCGCCGAGCACCACCGCGATGAGAGCCAGCCCCCAGATGCAATCGATAAACGCCTCTCCGGCTTCACGCCAACCCGAACGCTCGGCGCGAGGGTAACCTTCGCTTCTCGCGATCCACCAGGTCACGGTCGCCAGCACGGCTGCCAGGAGCAGGCCCGGGACAACGCCGGCCATAAAGAGATCGTCGACGGATGCCGCGCTCACGCGCTGACCCTCGGGACCTTTCGCGCTCATTCCCGCCGTGGCGAGCGAATAGAGGACCATCACGATCGATGGCGGAATAAGGATGCCGAGTGTCCCCGACGAAGCGATCACCCCGGCGCCGAACCGGTTCGGATATCCCTGAGCGGCCATGGCCGGCACGAGAATGGAGCCGATGGCGATCACGGTCGCCGGCGAGGAACCCGACACGGCTGCAAATATGGCGCAGGCCAGAACAGACGCGATACCAAGCCCGCCGGGCCAGTGTCCGGTCATCGCCGTTGCAAAGCGGATCATGCGCTTCGCCACGCCGCCGTGCGTGAGGAAAGCACCGGCCAGAATGAAGAACGGCACCGCCATGATCTCGAACTTTTCCATTCCTGTGAAAAGTTTGAGCGCAACGGCGTCCAGCGGGACGCTGGTGAGTGTCAGCAGGGCTGTCAGAACGGTGAGCCCGAGTGCGATGGAGACCGGCGTGCCCGTCAGAAGCAGCAGGATGAGGAGACCGAAAATCAAGATGGAGGTCACGGCCGAACCTCGCTCGACATGACTTCCGTCGTGGGATCGTGATGCGGCAGCGTGCCCGTCTGCTGGAAGTGCAGGGCCACTTGCAGGAAACGGAAGCACATCAGGAACGAGCCGAGCGGCTTCCATCACCGCGGAGACCTGCCCGGAGTGGAACAGGTGCATGACGAGCCGCGCACCCAGCCACCCGACGATGGCCGTGAAGAGCGCACCACAGCCAATTCCGATAAGCACCATCCGGTGGCGCCACGCCGGCGGCAGCCGGTTAACGAGAATATCGACCCCCACATGGATGCCGGTCCGCACGCCATAGGCCGCCCCAAACTTGGCCATCCAGACAAAAAGATAGATGCACAGTTCCTGAGCCCAGGTGAGCCGGATCGACAGCAGGCCGAAGTAGAACGTGCGCAGCACATCCGACAATCCGGAGTAGCCCTCTTCCCGGCTCCACACCACGAGCCCGCCAAGGTGCGAGAGCGCATAGCGATGTACGACGGCGATAAAGATGACGACTGTCGCAACCCCCATAAGGGACGCAATGAGGTTTTCTTCGAGCCTGTCGAGCCACCGCAGCCGCGGTCCGGACGTCATGGCCGCGCCCCTTCGATTTCGGCTTCGATGCGCCGGAGCAGATCTGGCCCCACGCGATCCGCCATGCGTGCGCGGACAGGCTTCAGCGCCGCTTCCCACGCTTCTCGCTCTTGCGCCGTCGGCACGTGGAAGGCGGTCTTGCCGGTTTCGCGCATCGCCGTCATCGCGTCTTCGTTTTCTTTCGCGGCCTCGGCATTCGCGAAGGGGGTGGCGTCATGCACGGCCCGCTCCAGGCCGTCGCGAATATCCGCGGGAAGCGCTTTCCAGAAATCCCGGTTGACGATCACGGCGTATCCGAGAAAGCCGTGGTTGGTGACCGTCGCATGCTGCTGAACCTCGAACATCTTCTGATTATAGAAGTTCGCCGGCGGGTTCTCGGTCCCGTCAACGACGCCGGATGACAGCGCCTGGTAGGCTTCAGAGAATGCGAGGACCTGGGGCAGGGCGCCCAACGCCGTCATCTGTTCCTCGATGACCCGCGAAGACTGAATGCGCACTTTGAGGCCGAGCAGATCATCGGGCTTGATGAGCGGCGTGTTGGCCGACAGGATCTTGAAGCCGTTGTTCCAATATCCGAGACCCACGATCCCCTTGGGCTCAAGCTGTTGCAGAATTTCCCTTCCAATCGGCCCATCCGTGATCCGTGCGAGGTCCGACGTGTCGCGGAAGAGATAGGGGATGTCGAACACTTCGAACGCCTTGAGGCCGAGCGGCCCGAACTTTGACAGCGAAGGCGCCAGCATCTCCACCGCGCCGAGTTGCAAGGCTTCGAGTTCTTCTTTGTCCTTGTACAGTTGGGAATTTGGATAGAGTTCGATACGGACCCGGCCTCCGGTGTAGGTCTCGGCAAGCGCCTTGAATCTCTCCGCCCCTTTGCTCTTATGAGCTTGCGGCGCAGCGACATGACTGAACTTGATGATGATCGGTTGCGAAACACCGGACGGATCGGCTGACCCAGACCCCGCGGTGAAGATCGCCGCAACCAAAGACAACAAAGTGCGGCGCATGGCATCCATGAATGGCGAAACCCGGTCTCCGCTATTCGTGACCGGCGCAGGGGTCGTGTCAAGTCTGCCGCGTGCCGTCCTCGTCGATCCGGCGCGCTTCCTCCCAGTCCTTGACCACAGCGCGCACCAACCGAAGCACCCTCTTGGTCCGCTGTGTATCCTGGCGAGAAAGGCACCAGCAGCACACACAGAAGCACGGCTTCTGCGCGAGCCATAGGGTCAGCGCGTGGTTACGTGGGGCGCGCATGATCGCTCTCCTCAGCGGGTCCGCGAACGCCGGTCCGGCTGACTGGACTGCAATTCGGCGGCAGTCAATGCAAAGACCTCTCCGGAACTGTCTTCGGTTTCCAGCCAGAGAAACGGCAGATTGGGGAACTCTTCCTCGAGTATGTCGAGCCCGGTCCCGACTTCAACGACCAGGACGCCGTCGCGCTCCAGATGCCGTGGCGCCTCGGCAATGATCCGGCGCACGAGATCGAGCCCGTCCGCTCCCCCGGCGTGGGCCATGACCGGCTCGGCCTTGTACTCGGGTGGAAATGCCGCGATGGCATCTGCGGAAACATAGGGTGGGTTCGAGATGATCAGGTCATAGCGGCGGGTACCAAGGCCGGTGAACAGATCGGACTGCTGGAGCGTGATCCGCTCCTCCAATCCATAATCGGCAACGTTTCGCCTTGCGACTTCCAGCGCATCGGCCGAGAGATCGATAGCATCGACGATCGCATTGGGGTAGGTGAGCGCCGCAATGATGGCGAGGCACCCTGAGCCGGTGCACAGGTCGAGAACCGACGTCACGGATTCGGCGTCGGGTACGACGGTCGCCAGTTCGCCATCGAGAAGTTCACCGATGTAGGACCGCGGAACGATGACTCGCTCGTCGACGTAGAAGTCTCGGCCGCGGATATAGGCGCGGTTGACAAGATAGGGCGCGGGCTTGCGCGTTGTGATGCGCAAATCGAATAAGGTGGCGATCTTTGCGCGCTCGGCGGCGGTGAGACGGCAGTCGAGCCAGGGATCGAGTTGATCGACCGGCAGATCGAGCGCGGAGAGGATGAGAAATGCAGCCTCGTCTACGGGCGTCGAGGTCCCGTGGCCGAAAACGAGGTGGGCGCCTCGAAATCGCGAAACGCCGTGGCGCAGCCAATCGCGCACGGTGTGGAGGTCGTGTATCGGGCCGTCGGTTCCGGATGGGGACATTGAGCGCAGGATCCAAGCAGTTGAACCAGGACGACCCTAGCGCGTCGCGCCGAAAATCCCAACCAGCATCGGAAGCAGTGCGAACGTCAGCCCTTGAACTCCTCGATCTTTCCGAAAGCCTCGCGGAGCGCCGATGCCCAAGATCCGGAAAGTTTCTTGAAATACTCGTCATCCTGGTAGATGCGGCTATACCGGCGCACGTCCAGGCTGTCGCGCTCGTAAAGCAGAAGGTCGATGGGCATGCCGACCGAAAGATTGGATCGCAGCGTGGAATCGAACGACAGCAGGACGAGTTTTGCCGCCTCGCCGAGCCGCATCCCGGATTGTGCCACACGGTCCAGGATCGGCTTGCCGTACTTGTGCTCGCCGATCTGAAGAAACGGCGTGTCGTCTGCGGCCTCGATGAAGTTTCCCTCCGAGTATATCTGGAAGATCCGGGGCGGCTCCGAGCCGATTTGGCCGCCGAGGATGAAGGAGGCGAAAAAACCGCTCCGCGTCGTTTCCAGCGCCTCACCGTCAACACGCCGGACTTCGCGGACGGCGTCGCCCACGATACGCGCGGCGCGATACATGGACGTCGCGGTCATCAGGTTGTGTTCCACACCCGACGTCTCGGCGAGTTGTTCGTTCAAGATGCTGACGACGGATTGGCTGATCCCGAGGTTGCCGGCCGTCAGGAGAACGATCACCCGGTCGCCCGGACGGCGCCAGTAGTGAAGCTTGCGGAACTGGGAAATGTTATCGACCCCGGCGTTGGTCCGGGTGTCGGCGGCAAAAACGATACCGCAGTCGAGGCGCAGGGCGACGCCGTAGGTCATGGGAGCAAGGACTCAAGCTATTGCTGCTGTTGAGCCTCTTGCTGCTGAACTTCGACAACGACGTCAAGTCTCTCGTTCTCACCGCCCCGCCGGTTGCCCCGGATCGGCGCGGCGGTGGCCGCGTCAAGGCCGGTTGCGAGCCTGATGTAGCGCTCCGTGGGGCAGATCAGGTTCGCCGGATCGAACCCGACCCAGCCCAGACCCTCGACCCAGGCTTCGGCCCAGGCGTGATGAGCATCAGAAGGGTCCGGGGTGCCCGCCAGAAAGTAACCATTCACGTAGCGTGCCGGGACGCCGAGCAGGCGCGCCGCTGAAATGAAGATGTGCGCGTAGTCCTGGCAGACCCCTTTGCCGTCGGCGAGCGATTCGGCGGCGCTCGTGTGGGAGTGAGTCGAGCCGATTTCGTATGTCACGTTGTCCCGGATTTCATGCATGAGGCGGTGCAACCGGTCGAGTGTGCAGCCGCTTCTGCATTTTGCGGCCAGCGCCCGGATGGCCTCGTCGGGCCCCGTTCGCGGAGTCTCGCGCAGGAAGACCCGCAGAGGGGCCGGTTCGGCGAGGCCACGCGCCACGCCGATCCGGTCTTCCGTTTCGACAATTCCGCAGGCTTCGATGGCGATCGTGTCGTGATCTTGCCGCAGCGCCGTCAGGTGCACCAGGTTTCCGTAGCCGTCGCGAAAGCGCGCCGCTGTATCGATGCCAGGCGCTGAGACTTTCCACTCCAACACCTGCTGGCCATCGAACGTCGGCGGCGTCAGGCGCAGGCTCTCGATGGCGTAGCGCGCCAGGGATTCGTATCGATAGATGGTCGTATGCCTGACGCTGAGCAGCATCGATGATCTCAACCGTTGAAGTGGTAGACGCCGGATATCTCGTGCCCGAGGCGATTGTTGCGCGCGAGGAAGTCCGTCAGGAACTCGTGCAGGCCGGACTGGAAGATCATGTCGATGTTCTCATTCTCCAGCATGACGAGCGTTTCCTTGGCGCTCGCGATAGACGGAGCCGCCTGGTGATAGAACCTTTGAAGGCCGGCGATCGCCTGATCGATCTCGAGGTAGCAGGCCTTGAGCGAGCGCGGCATCTCGGCATTGAGAATGAGATAGTCCGCGATATTCCATGGCTTGTAATGCTGCCTGTAGACCCACCGGTAGCTCCGATGCGCTGAAACCGACCGAAGGATCGACGCCCATTGGAGATTGTCGACGCTTGAGCCGATCATCTGGTAGCTCGGCAGAAGAACGAAGTACTTTACGTCGAGAATGCGCGCAGTGTTGTCGGCGCGCTCCAGAAACGTCCCCAGTTGGCTGAAATAGAACGTGTCGTTGCGCAGGATGGTGTTGAGCAGCGCGCCGCGATACGTCGCCGACCGCTCCTTCACCCAATCGAGCAGAGCGGGGAGTTGATCCGCAGAAACGTTGCCGGGATTGATCACCTGGAAGTCGATCCAGGCGCTGTTGAGGCTTTCCCACATTTCCCGCGTCAACGCCGTTCGCTGAGCGCGTGCGTTACGGCGCGCGACATCGATGCAGGAGCGCACGCTGGATGGGTTTTCCGCGTCGAAGAGAAGGTAGTTGATGACATCCGCCGTGGTCGGGGCGTCGTACTTCGCGAGATACCCCGCTTCGCATCCGGCGCTCTGGAGTGTCGACCGCCATTCCTCGTTGTACCCCTCGCCCTCGCGCGGCAGCAGCGCGATGCGGTAGCCAACCTCGATCAGCCGCGCCATGTTCTCGGCACGCTCCAGGTAGCGCGAAAGCCAGAAGAGATCATTTGCCGAACGGCCGAGCATGGAAGAGCGAATACCCCTTTTTTATTTTGATTTTGGTTCGTTCCTAGTCCTGGAGAATCCAGGTGTCTTTCGTCCCACCTCCCTGGCTCGAATTGACGACGAGTGAACCTTCCCTGAGCGCCACGCGGGTCAATCCGCCGGGCACCAGCCGAACTTTGTCACCGACGAGAACGAATGGTCTCAGATCGAGATGACGCGGAGCGAGACCGCCGTCGACGAGCGTCGGACACGTCGAGAGCGCAAGCGTCGGTTGCGCGATGTAGTTCTGCGGGTTCGCTCTGAGTTTCTGGCGGAACGCTTCGATCTCCTTCGCCGATGCGGCGGGCCCGACCAGCATGCCGTAGCCACCCGACCCGTGCACTTCCTTCACGACGAGCTCGGCGATGTGTTCCAGGACGTAGGCGAGATCGCTTGGGTTGCGGCAGTTGCGCGTCGGGACGTTGTTGAGAAGAGGCGCAGATCCCGTGTAGAACCTGACGATCTCGGGAATGTAGCTGTAGATCGCTTTATCGTCGGCAATGCCGGCCCCCGGCGCATTGACGATTGTCACGCGGCCGGCGCGGTACACGTCGAAAAGGCCCGGAACACCGAGCAGGGATGTCGGCTCGAACACGAGCGGGTCAAGGAAATCGTCGTCGATGCGCCGGTAGAGAACATCGACCTGCTTCAGCCCCTGTGTCGTTTTCATATAAAGCGCGCCGTCGATGACCACGAGGTCCTGACCTTCGACGAGTTCGACGCCCATCTCGTCGGCAAGAAACGAGTGCTCGAAGTAGGCGCTGTTGAATAGCCCCGGCGTCAGAAGCGCGATGGTAGGATCGCGATCGAGATTTTTTTCGGCGACGCTTTCCAGCGTTTTGAGCAGATTGTCGGGATAGTTTTCGATAGGCGCGACACGGTTTTTCGCAAAAAGATCGGGAAACATGTGCATCATCGTTTCCCGGTTCTCCAGCATGTAGGAAACGCCCGACGGAGTCCGCGTGTTGTCCTCCAGGACATAGAACTCATTGGGTCCGGTCCGGACGATGTCGATGCCGATGATGTGCGAATAGATCCCGAGAGGCGGATCGACGCCAATCATCTCCGGCACGAAAGCGCTGTTTTGGATGACCAGTTCTTCGGGGATGCGCCCGGCCCGCAGGATCTCCTGCCGGTGATAGATGTCGTACATGAACGCGTTGAGCGCTTTGACCCGCTGTTCGATGCCGGCGGCCAGCCGCCGCCACTCCGATGCCGAAATGATCCGTGGGACGATGTCGAACGGGATCAGCCGTTCCGCCGCCTGTCCGTCTCCATAGACAGCGAACGTGATACCGGTTCGGCGGAAGAGGGCCTCGGCCTCCACCCGCTTTTTCTTGAGGTCCTCGATTTTCTGAGTTTCGAGCCAATCCGCCACGGCTCGATAGGGTTCGCGGATGCCCTCCCCAAATCCATTCATCTCGTCGAAGGCGTTCGCCACGTCGGACGTCCCCACCTGTGCCCCAGTCTTGCAACCTTAGCGCAAGGAGCGGGCCAAATAAAAAATAATGAAAAATCAGAGAGTTGTGGGATGGATGCCGATGCCGGATGGGTCGTTGGTCGAGCATCTGCCTAAATTTTAATCACATCTGTTGGTGGCCTGTAAACCGGGGCCGTCTGTTAACCAAGCCGAGGCCGAGGCGTGGAGTGTGCCGGCGCATCTCCTCCCCGCCGCTTTCCAGCGTGATACTAACGGGACGGAGGAGCTAAGGGCCCGATCAAAAGGCCACGGACGGGGATGGACCCGGGGGAATGACGGACAAAATCGAGAGCGGATCGAACGCCACGCCCGGCACCTCCGCCGGCGAACGCGTCGGCGTGATCGTCATTCACGGTGTGGGCGAAACTCAAGCCGGCTGGATCAACGACAGCCTGATTCCCCGCTTCGCGAAGGATGCCGATAGCCCCACGTTCGAAAATCACAGCGAAGTCTATGATCTCCCCGATCGCGGCCGTAACCGTCCCAACCTGCGCTTTCAGGCTTTCGTGCGCCGAGGCCGGACGAAGAGCGGCCATGACCTCGCGCTGATGGAGTTGACCTGGGCCGACCTCTCGCGGATCGGAAGCGGGTCGATTGGCGACGCGCTCGTGATGCTGAAACTGTTTTACGAAGCGCCGCAGGTTCTCGGCGACTGCTTCTTCGACAAAACGCGCAACGTCTTTGCGACGATCATCGAGAACCTGGTCCGCCTGGCCACATGGATCCTTCGCTGGCCCATCACCGGCCTCAACATCGTCGCGCTTCTCTGCGCTCTTGCGCTGCTCGCGCGGCAGAAAATGCTCGATACGCCGGACCTCAAGCCGCTG
>JALOTA010000019.1 GCA_025458125.1 Hyphomicrobium sp. | reverse complement strand
GAAGAGGATGAAACTGACGACCATCAGGCCGATCCACGCGGGACGGCCCCATTCGTCGAGTTTCATGACCATTTCGTTCATTGCACCCAACCTCCCTTACCCAGACGATGGCTCGATGTGAATGTTTATTACATTTACTTATGTGGACCCGCCTAGGCTCGTCGTCAAGACGGGCGTTAAGGTATTTTGGAATTGCATGTCGAACATGCGTATCCGCCATTTCGTGGAGGCGGAACGGTGTCAGATGACCGCTGCGGCTTCTACTTTCCCGGCACAGC
Organism: Hyphomicrobium sp.; assembly: GCA_025458125.1. Taxonomy (GTDB): domain Bacteria; phylum Pseudomonadota; class Alphaproteobacteria; order Rhizobiales; family Hyphomicrobiaceae; genus JAGVSR01. Next base: position 38,816 of record JALOTA010000019.1, on the reverse strand, counting down.
TAGACCGTCGAGATAGATGAGCGTTGCGGCCTCGAGGAGGTCCTCGGGCGACATGGGGATCGGCCGCCGCGCGCGGTCGCCTCTCGCAAAAAGTGAAGCGATGCCGTGCGACAGCGACCAGATGTGGAGCGCCATCATCAGCGCCGGCGGACGTTTGTCCTTCGGCATCGTTGCGACGAGGGCTTCACAGGCGCTGCGAAGGACCGCGAAAGCGCGGTCGGCTTCGATCGTCATCTCGGGATAGTCGGATCCGGAAAGCCCGCTTTCGAACATGGCCGCAAAATAGGCAGGTTCCGTGCGAGCAAAATGAAGATAAGCATGGCCAACGCGTTCGAACGCTTCGCGGGCGGCCGGCTTGCCGCCACCCCAAGCGCTTTCCAGACTGCGCGCGAAAGCCTGGAATCCCTGACGCGCGACGTCTGCGAGCAGCGCGTCGCGATCGCGAAAATGGCGATAGGGTGCGGCGGGCGAAACCCCCGCGACGCGCGCGGCCTCCGCGAACGTGAACCCGGCCGGACCTTTCTGGGCAATGAGATCGAGCGCGGCTTTCACCAGAGCTTCCCGCAGGTTCCCGTGGTGATAGCCGCGCCGTGCGCCCTGATCGTCGCTCTTGCCCCAGTTCATAAGAGAATCCTGTCTTCCCGCGGCTTGTAGCGCAGTTGAGAGAATTACGCACCGATTGCGGTCACGCCCGGTGTCCGCGCAGCCCGAAATAGAGAAGATAAAGATAGCTCGGTACCGCGAGAGCGGCATAGGCGAGCTGAAAATCGATGTGTTTCTTCAGGAGCGCGAATGCCCACGGCATGATGGCTCCGCCTGCGATTGCCATGACGAGCAGCGCGGAACCCGTCTCCGTGTTACGGCCGAGACCGCGTATGGCCAGCGGGAAGATTGCGGGCCACATCATCGCGTTGGCAAAACCCAACGCGGCAATGCAAGCAACCGACAACGGTCCACTTGTTGCGACGGCGCCAAGGCACAGCAACACACCCAGGACAGATGACAGAGCGAGATAGCGCTCTTGCGATAGGTAGGTGGGGATCAGGACGAGCCCGGCAAGATAGCCAAGAAGCATGGCGGCCAGCGTGTAGGACGTGAAGAGCCGGGTGTCATCCAGCGGCAGTCCGAAGCCCTCGCCATAGACCCCGATGGCATCGGCCGCCATTACCTCAACGCCGACATAGGCAAAAATGGCGACAACGCCGAGCCACAGATGCGGGTAGGCGAGAATGCCTCGCGTATCGCCGGGAAGGTCGGCATGCGCGTTCACGGTTCCCGGTTCCAGGTGCGGCAACCCGGATTTCAGAATGAAGACGGCAAGACCGGCAAGCAGCGCAGCCATTAGCATGTACGGCCCATAGACCTGGGCTGCGAAGGCGTCGAGCAAGCCGGCGCGGGTTTCAGGAGTCGGCGCGGCGGCGACACGGCCGGCAAACTCGTCGAGCCCGTCGAGGACGAGTGCGCCGAACACCAGCGGCGCGAGCAACCCGGCGAACTTATTGCAGATGCCCATGACGGCGATACGGCGGGCGGCGCCCGCAATCGGTCCGAGGATACTGACGTAGGGATTTGCCGCCGTCTGGAGAAGCGCGAGCCCGGTGCCGATGACGAACAGGCCAGCGAGAGCCCCGCCGTAAACGCGGGCAGTCGTGAAATGGCCAAAGATCACGGCCCCGCAGGACATGATCAAGAGACCCAAAGCCATGCCTCTCTTCATGCCGGTGGCTCGCAGCACGGCGGACGCAGGCAAAGCGAGAAAGAAATACGACAGATAGAACGCCATCGGCACGAGGAACGCATTCACGTCGTCGAGATCGAAGGCGAGCTTGACGAAGGTGATCAACGGCCCGTTCAGCCAGGTCACGAAGCCGAATATAAAAAACAGGAGGCCGATGGTAATCATCGGCCCCAGCGTGTTTTCATCCTGCCCGGACGGCGTCGCCCTCACATGTCAGCCGTTGGCGGTTTCATAGTCGGCGATGTGGCGGTCGAGATCGACATAGGCCGGGCATGACGTACCGCAGCGCGCTGCGATCTCGGCAAGCTCGGCCTTTGCCCGGGCCGGTTCGTGCCTCGTCAGATAGGCCTCGCCGAGGTAAGCGCGGGCGACGACAAAGTCAGGGTCCTTGGCCAGAGCTTCCGCATATAGCGGCAGAGCCTTCTCGACGTCGCCCTGCTTGCGGGTAGCATAACCCATATACGTCAGGACACGGGCGTCGCGCATGCCGGACAGATTGAGGTAGCTCAGCGCTTCGGCGTACCGGCCGGTCTTGGCCAACCAGTACCCGGCGTAGAACAGTTCATCATCGGACATCCCGGCGCGGGCTGCACCTATGCAAGCCTGCCAGGCCGGAGAACCCTTCGCACCGGCATCGCATGCCGCGTTGGCGGGACCAACGTCCTTGGAGAATACGCGGTCCTCGGACCGCGCTCCCCAAGCCATCGAAAGCGAGACCAGTGCAGCGGCGGCACCGCAAGCCAAATTCTTCAGAAGCATCAAGTATCTCCCCTTGGCTCCCTGGGGGCGACGAACCCGGGAAGCGCGATTTCCCGAGTCTGCCTCAGGCGACCCGCCGAGCCAAGGGGTGGTTTGCCGCAAGAGCGTCGCCGAACCCGCCGATCAGCCTCCGCGCGTGCTCGACCTGTACGCCGCGATGTGCGCGGCAAGCTGGGCGTAAGCCTCGCACGAGGCACCGCAGCGACGCTCGATCTCGCGCAGCTGAATTTCTGCGGCTGCGAGGTCCTGCTTCATAAGATGGGCCTCGCCAAGGTAGGCGCGTGTCAGGACGAGCCCTGGGTCGCGCGAAAGGGCGCGGTCGTAATAGGCGAAGGCCGAATCGACATCACCCAACTTGCGGGTAGCAAAGCCGATCCCAGTCAGGATGCGCGGATCGCTCTGGTCGCGGGCCATTCTGAAGACCGCGAGCGCTTCGGCGTAGTTAGCGCTGCGAGCCATCCAATAGCCGGCGTTATAGATCTCGTCGTCGCTTGCCGTGTTACTGGGCTTGCAGGCCGGCTTGTTCTTGTTCTCCGGCTTGCTGCAATCCACCTTCTTCTTCACGGGTGGATCGAAGTCGGCCCTGCCGGCCGGAGCGGCGAGGAGTGCCAATGCTAGCGAACAACAGACAACAGCGATAGAAGCGCGGACGTCTTTCATCGAATAAGCTCCAGAGTGACTTTAGGCAGCAACGTACGTGCCTTGGGCCGTGCGAGGTGAAACCGGATCACCTTCCATAACGGTGTCATTGGGCCAGAAGATCAGGCCACGCACCTTAAGTTATAGGCCGCTGCCTTGCCCGGCGCCACGTTGCGGCCCGAACTGACGTCATAACGTCACTGGTTTGGGTTTTCACGGGGGATTTTCGGCTTTGCGCTGGTGGCGTCGAAACGAAGGGTTCGAGTGGCGGGAATACGTCAAGACGACGGTCCTCGTCCGGCGTCGGCAGCGGCGGGCGAAGATAGATGCGGCAAAGGTCGCCGCGGTGGAAGGCGTGAAAGACGCCGGCCGAAAGGGACTGGCGGCTGGCGCTGCCGGCGCCGAGGCCGCCGGGCAGGCCGCGCTCAAGGCCGCGAGAGTTGCCGCCGAGGGCGCTGCCGGGGGGGCCGAGACGGGACTTGCCCTGCTGGTGCGGTCGATATCGGCGGTACGGGACCGGATCGCGGCGGTTTCCGGACCCATCAATACGAGGCTTGCGGCACGGCCCGTCTCGATCGCACTGGCCATAACAAGCCTGTTTTCCGGGACCGCATCCCTGATCCGCTCCGCGCAGTTCGGGCTGGACCAGGACGCAATCCTGCTCGGCTCCGTGGCGTTTGTCTCGCTGACGGCATGGCTCTGGCCGCGCCTCTTCACGACGGGGCCTGACGCCGCTGACGACTGGGCCGTCCGGACCGAGCGGGCCGTCGCAATGGCCGGACGGGCGCAACCTTACTGGCCGTTTGCGGTTGCGTCCGTCGCTGCGGTCACGGGCCTTTGGCTGGCGACGCCCCTTGTGAAGGCTTGGGTGGCCGGTGATCGCGCATTGAAAGAGGAACCGGCTGACGAAGTTGCCGGCGAGGCTGGCAACGTGGTCGAGGGACCGGCACGCGCCGCCGGCACCGGCCTATTAAAAATCGGCCGGAATTTCGTCCGGCTCGAGGGCATCGCGATGCTGGACGAGGGACAGACATGCTTGCGGCACGACGGATCTTCTTTTGAATGCGGAGCAACGGCCCGGCGCTCCCTGGATAGACTTCTGCGCAGCACCCGAACCGTCCGATGCTCGTTATCGGGAGAAACAGACGGCATTCGAACCGGCCAATGTTCGGCTGGCAGACTGGATATTGCAGCCCGACTTGTGGAGCAGGGCTTTGCCTTCTCGGATGGAGGCCTTTTCTCCAGTTATGCAACCGACGAGGCGGCAGCGAAAAGCTCGAATGCCGGTTTATGGGCCGGGCTACCCGAACATCCTGAAGAATGGCGCGAAAGGGTTTTCCGTGAAGCGGCCAGGGAAGCGCCCGGCAATTGTCCGATCAAGGCACTCGTTCAATCCGGCAGAAAGATATACAGCCTCCCCCACCAACCCGACTACCAGCGGGTCACGGTTAGAGAAAAGCGTGGCGATCGCTGGTTCTGTTCTGAGGCGGACGCTCAGCGCGAGGGCTTTACAGCGCGTATCGCGAAATAAAGAAGCCCGCGGTCGGGGGGAGACCGCGGGCTCGACAACATGGCACCATTTGGGGGATGGGGGGGGACGGCGCCACGCGTAAAATTAGAGAACACCTTTCCCGCGCATTTCGCAAGAACGGAAACAGGTTTTTTTTCGTTTCGTAAAATATAGGTAAGTTGCCGGATGCCCCTGATTGTCTTTTGAAGTTGCGAACAAGGGTTGGGCACCGACATTCGTTTACTATATTTTAGCCGGACTCCGGTTGGGCAGTAAATTGAACGCCTATTCGAAAAGAAAACAGCGAGCTTAACTGGCGTTAAGAACGTTGCTGGCTGCGACGCATCTACCGGCAGAATTCTACAGCTCACTGCCACCTGACGACGAAAGGCGTGAGCCGTACCTGCGTATCCACAGGCGCAACCGAGAGGCTCAGGACGGAGCCATAATGAACATCGGCTCGCACGCCCGCCATTGCCAACCCGGCGTCGCCCCTCAGCCCAAGCTTCTTGTTCTCGCCGGCAAACTTGCCGTCCAGCCAAAACCGGACGACGCCGTTCTTCTTACCGGGGTCGTTCAAGATGACTTCCTGTTCGATCATCACCCAGCGGCCGGCGGGCCAACGAACGTCACTTCCAACGGCCGGCGGATTCTTCCAGCCGTCCGCAGCCGCATACTGCACATTTACGACGGCATCGCCGCGCTTGTTCCAACCTGGGCGGACCACGGCTCCCTGTCCCAAGTCGGGCTCGCCCCGCGGATCAAATAAAGCTCCTATCGAGAGCCCAGGCAGGGTGCCGCCGTCGCCAAAATCGAATTTCGCCGGGAAATAGACCCGGTAGCTCAAGCAAGCGGCATTCGGGGCGGCCTCTTGCATGGTCATCGGAAGCCATGTGAAGCCAACACCGCCACGGGCCTGTCCGGCTTTGTAGCCGGCCCCGGTTCCTTCACGCAGCGCAACGGCCAGTTGCGGACGATCCTGACCTTTATCAGGCCCGATAATTTTCGCATTCTCCAGGAGCCCCCACTCGCTCGATCCCAGACGGGCCTGGAGTTCACTGAGCGCGACGGGCTCACCGGACGAGGATGCCAAATCGAAGCGCGTCGCAACCGGATAACGGCCTTCGCAGATTTCGGGCTCATCGGTCTCAAGCCACGATGCGCCGATCCAGCCGACGACAATCAGTGCGGCCACGGCACCGGCCCCGTTGACGATCAGGCTAGCCTTCCCGCTCATGTTTTTTCCGATTGTCCTTCTGCCGGACCAGCCTGTCGGTGGTTTGTCCGGCGAGTCATGTTTGAAATTGCACACCCCGAACGGACAGCTGTCGCAATCACGCGATCAGCTGACCGTCGGCGGCAAGGGAACTGGCTGTAACTCCGTGGACGTTCTGCAGAAGCACAACGTCGTAGTACGCGCCGCCGACCTTTATCGAGACAACGGATCCGGCGGTCGTGTCGGTAACTTTGACGAGACTTGGATCGGTGGCGAAAGTGCCCGAAAAAGAACTCATGTCCAAACGGTCGCCCTGGCCGAAGTCCGTGATGACATCCAAGCCCTGCGATTTCCGACCCGACACCACGTCACGCTCGTTCCACACGAAGGTATCGGAACCGGCACCGCCAGTGAAAATGTCGGACCCTTCAAATCCGCGGAACCAATCATTGCCAGAGCCTCCGTCGAAGTTGTCGACGTTTCTGCCGCCAGAGAAAGTATCAGCAAAAGAAGAACCGACGACTTTTTCGACATTCGAGTAGCGGTCGCTACCCATGCCCGTGACGCGCCCATTGTTTACAACAACGGCGTTCGCCGCTTCCGAGTAGTCGAGGACGTCGTATCCCGTGCCACCATCGTAGGTATCGTTCCCGGAGCCGTCGATGAGCAGGTCGTTGCCATCCCCGCCGTTCACCCGGTCGTTACCGGCGCCTCCGATCAGAATGTCGTCACCAGCCACTCCGGTCACCTGATCGTTGCCGGCGCCGCCATTGATGACATCGTCGCCGTCGCCTGCGTTGATGACGTTGGCGCTGCCGTTCCCAGTGATCACGTCATCGCCGGAACTGCCGACGATGTTTTCGATCGCGATGAGCTTGTGGTTGGCCGGACCGGATACCGTTCCGGTGCCCAGGTCCACGTTAACGCCCGACGCCATGGCGGAATAGTTGACCGTGTCCGTGCCGCGCCCGCCGTCATAGGTATCGCTACCCATCGACGCCATGATTGTGTCGTTCATGCTGCCGCCACGCTGGAACGTGACCTGGAGCGTCCCGGTCGTCTGCGCGGTGGACGATCCGTCCTGCGCAATGGCTGACACCTGAAGGGAGAGGTTGCGCGCTGTCGGCGCGGTCATGGACAATCCAGTGAGATCGCTCGCCTGCAGCACCCAGGATCCGTCGCTTTGCAGAGCGCCGGCCGAAAGGGTTGCACCGGCGGGAACACCCGCCACGCGAACGCGGAGCGATTCCGATCCGTCCGTATCTGTCAGTGTGGCGCCAATTGCCAGGGCGAACGTGGCCATCGCAGCGTATTGATCGCCGCGGATCGTTTCTGTACTGCTCGTGCCGCTCAGTGTCGAAATTCGAGCGACCTGCACGGCGGAATTGCTCACCTGGAGGGCGGGCGTGTCCGCGCGCGCAACAACATCGACGCTGAGGGTCTGGACGATGCTTGCGCCGAACTGGTCTGTGACGCGAACTGAAAACGAGTCGTTGCCGCTCACATTGGTGGACGGGGTATAGACGAACCGGCCGGTCGCCGCATCGAGACTGACCGCGCCCTTGCCAGGACCTTCAACGATCGCAAACGTCAGCTGATCGCCATTGGCGTCAGTTGCCGAGACCGTTCCCTGTACCGGTGTGTCTTCCGTTGTCGTCAGCGCGGCCGAGGCGCCGGCCGACGGTGCGACATTGAGAAGTTCGGCGATGCTGACCGATCGGCCATCGACCGTGATCGAAAGCTCTTCGATCGTGTCCATCGTCAGGTCAAGAGTTGCAAACTCAAACTGACCGGAAGCGCCGGCGTTGGCCCAGGCCCGGTAGTTGGCGATGTCCGACAAGAGTGCTGGCGTCACATCGGTCGACGTCAGTTCTAGACGAACCGTATCGAAGCCGTCACCGCCCGTGATCGTATCTTTGCCGTCGCCGGCCCGCTGGATGAATACGTCATCACCCGCGCCGCCGGAAAGCCGGTCATTGCCCGACTTGCCGTCGATGATGTCGTTTCCTCCGCCACCGTCGATCAAATCGTCGCCAAGACCCGACCGATCAAAGGTGACCAGCAGATTGGACGATGTCGATGTGGACGATCCGTTGGCCTCGGTCGCGGTTGCCGTTACCGTCAGAGACAGATCAGATCCTGTCGGAGCGGTCAGGTTCAGTTCGTCGAGGTCTGCGGCCGAGAGCAGCCAGGATCCGTCCGGTTGCCGGACACCGGCGGAAAGCGTTGCGCCTTCCGGCAGACCTGCGATGGAAATCGAGATGGTTTCCGATCCATCGGTATCGCGCAGGGCTGCAGCGAGGTTGAGCGGAACGACGGCAATTGCAGGCGTCACGTTGCCCACGATCACGTCGCTTCCCTCTGTGCCGGTAACAGGCTTTGCCAATACGATTGCCGCGTCCGTGCTCGAGAGCGACGGCGCATCGGCTACGGCGTCGACACCAACGCGAACGGTCTGGGTTACGCTTGCACCGCTGGGATCGGTGATAAGGACGGTGAAGCTATCGGCGCCACTCCAGTCGGCGGCCGGGGTGTAGACAAATGCTCCTGTGGCCGCATCCAGAACGAGGCCACCGCGCGAAGGGCCTGTCTGCACGGTATATGTAAGGCTGTCGCCGTCGGCGTCGCTTGCGTCGATGGAGCCCTGAACGGCCACGTCCTCGTCCGATACGAACTGCACTTCGGCAGCCGCGCCGGGGGCGGAGTTGATGAGATTGTCGATCGACACGGTTTGTCCGTCGACCTTCACACCCATTCCCTCCAGAACGGATATGGTGAGGCCGAGCGAGGCGAACGTGAACGTCGAGCCTGTGGTCTGGTTGGAGAGGTTTGTCAGCGATCCGGCCGCCGCCGTCTGTGCGGCTGCCCACTGCTGGTAGGCAGCGAGGTCGGCGCGCAGAGCCGTTGTTATGTCGGAGGAGGACAGTTCGAGTTCGATCCGGTCGTTGCCTCGGCCGCCGTTGAACGTGTCGTTGCCGTCACCGGTGCGCCAGATGAAAATATCGTCGCCGTCGCCGCCGGACAGACGGTCGTTGCCGGTGCCACCGAGGATGGTGTCGTTGCCACCGTCTCCGAAGATGTTGTCGTCGCCCGTGCCGCCGTCGATATAATCGTTGCCGCCGCCGCCGAAGACACCGTCGTTGCCGTCTTCGCCGAAGATGCGGTCGTTGCCCGCGTCGCCCGTCAGGGTATCGGAGCCAAGGCCGCCGAAGAGGTCGTCGTCACCCGCACCACCATTGATGCGATCGTTGCCGTCACCACCTTCGATACGATCCGCCACCGTCGTGCCGGTCAAAACATCGTTCGCCGTCGTCCCCAAGATCGTCGCCACAGATCGCTCCCACACGATTTATGCCAAATTCGAAAGGGAGTTTCGTCAAAACTGTTTTCAATCCCGTGGAGACGGTATTTAAAATTGATATCAAATCCGGATTTTTTCGGATTATTTCGGGACATATCCGCAAAAACCGGCTTGCCAGGGCATGTCCGGGAACGGTTGTTCAGACAAACTTTCCGGGGTTCATGAGGCCCAGCGGATCGAGCGCCGATTTGATCTGCCGCATGACACCTAGGGCCGGCCCTGCTTCCTTAGCCAGATACCGCGCCTTTCCCTGCCCGATTCCGTGTTCTCCCGTACACGTTCCTTCCATACGCAAAGCGCGCGCGACGAGCCGGTCGAGGTAGGCCTGGATCCGCTCCTGCTCGTCCACGGCGCCGGCGTCGTAGACGAGGACGGTGTGAAAGTTGCCATCGCCGACATGGCCGACAATCGGGCCAAGCAGGCCGTTCTGCTTCAGGTCTTGGACTGTCTCGTCCAGACATTCGGCCAGCCGCGACACGGGTACGCAGACGTCCGTCACAAGGAACGACCGGCCGGGAAACGCCGAGCGGATGCTCCAAAAGGCGTCATGGCGGGCCTTCCACAAGACGCGGCGTTCATTCTCGCTGGTCTCGTCGCGCAGCCATGTGCCGCCCAGATCCGCAGCGATCGCCTTGAACCCTTCCATATGTTCGGCCACGCACGCAGGCGATCCCGCCACCTCGACGAACAAGACCGGCCCGTCCGCCGGGAGGTTCGTGCCCGAAACCTGGTTGACGATCCGCAGCATGGCCGGATCGAGAAGCTCGATGCGCTGCATGGTCAGACCTGTCTGCACGGCGGTGGCCGATGCACTCGCCGCGGCGGCGATGGCAGGGAATGCTGCGATGCCTGCCATCACGGCCTCCGGACGCGGGTGCAGCCGGAGCGTCAATTCGACAACGATTCCGAGGGTACCTTCAGCTCCGACGAACAGACGCGTCAGATCGTAGCCCGCCGCCGACTTTCTTGCCCGCGTTCCCGTGCCGATGAGCGTGCCGTCGGCAAGCACGACCTTCATTGCAAGAACATTCTCGCGCATCGCACCGTATCGAACGGTCGTGGTGCCAGATGCCCGCGTGGATGCCATGCCGCCCAGCGTGGCCGTCCCGGCCCCCGGATCCACCGGAAAGAACAGCCCCGTGTCCCGGAGCGCGGTATTCAACTGGTCCAAAGTCACACCGGGTTCGACCGTGACATCCAGATCGCCTTCGCCGACGCGAACAATGCGGGCCATGCGCGACAAGTCGATGGATATGCCCCCACACGGCGCATTGACTTGACCTTCAAGGGATGTTCCGGCGCCGAAGGCGATCAAGGGCAGCCGGTACCGGGCGGCGACAAGCACGATTGCCTGAACTTCCTCGATCGTTTCGGGGAAGACGACGACATCTGGCGGTTGCCTGGACAGACCTGTCAACGTCCCGGCGTGTTGATCGCAAACCGTTGCAGCCGTCGCGCAACGCTGCGGACAGATCGCCGACAATTCTGCCAGCGCGGGCTCAAGGCTTCCTGTTGCGTGCTGTTTCGTCATTCCTGCTCCGGCCATTCTCTCAGCCTGCGGACCAATAAATCATGAGCATTTTCCGTACAGTTTCAACAACGGCCGAGAGACGCAACCTCTGATGGCGTGTGAAAGGCGCACCACTGTTCCACGCGATTGCGCCGGGAAGCACCCGCCGCCTTGCCATCCGCTCCCTCCGGGTTTCAGATTGGCCCGTCGATCTCAATCGAGGACGGGGCTTCCATAAGAAGCAGGTAGGGGAGACGATCATGTTCCGCAGATTATTTTTGGCCGGGCTGGCCTTGGTTGCCGCCGGTGTCTTCAGTATTGCACAAGCGCAGGATCTCGTCGGTGTCGCGATTGAGAACCTCGACACAAGCAAGGACGGAAGCGCGACGATCGATGTCAGCAAAGCGCCCGGTGCGTTTCGCGGCATTCGCGTTAAAAACAGAGGCAACACACTCATCGATCTCAAGCGCGTTCAGATCGTCTACTCAGACGGATCGGTTCACAATGAAGACCGGCAGATCGACCTGAAGAAGGGCGAGCGCAGCCGTGAAATAGCAGCCGGCACGGCCGACAAGTTCATCGACAAGGTGAACCTGACATGGAAGGCGTCGAGCGGTAGCGGGACGCTTCAGGTGCTCGGACTTCAGACCCGCGAGGGAGGCAAACTCGAGCGTCCGAAAGGACCAGCGACCGGAGACATCTCCGCAAAACCCGACGACGGAAAACCGTCCTCAGGAAAGCCCGGACCCGTCGCCGACGGCAACGACGTGATGTTCGGCTACCAGAATGTCGGCTTCGGAATTGATCGCGATGTTATCAAGGTCGGCGGTGAAATCGGAAAGTTCGACCGTCTGCGGCTTCGCGTTCTGGGCAATGACGTCCACATCAATACGCTCAAGGTCGTCTACATGGACGGCACGGAGACGGATCTGGCGGTCGATGCCGACGTGCGCGCCAACAGTCGCACCAACTGGCTCGAAGTGGACGGCAACAAGTTCATTCGCGAAATCCAGATGAGCTATCGCTCCAAGCCGAACTTCAAAGGCCAGGCGCGAATCGAAGTGACCGGCCAATACGCGGATGGCTGGCTCGGTCCGACGGGCGAAGGCAAGAAGTACAATGCGGGATGGGTGCTGCTCGGCGCTCAAACGGCAGGGTTCACGGGCTTCGACAAGGATACGATCACCGTGGGCAAGAACGAGGGCGGCTTCACGAAATTGAGAGTGGTCGCCAAGGATCGCGCGATCACATTGCGGGAAGTGCGCGTGGTGTTCTTCAATGGACCCGATGAAGTCTTCACGATGCGCGAACGCATCGATCCGGGCAACCCCTACGGACCGCTGGAGTTCAAAGGCGGCCGTTCGGCCATCAAGGAGATTCAGGCCAAGTACCGCTCACGTTTCGATCTCGCGAAAGGGCTGAAGAATCTCTTCGAGGGGACACCTGCAGTCGTGGAGATCTGGGGACAACATTGAACGCCTGACATTTCAGGACAGAGCCTAGAAGGGGCCGCATTAGCGCGGCCTCTTTTTTCTGATTGGTCCGTGTTAGGACCTACGAAGCCTTCTTGGAATTGATCTAAATCACCCACCGGCATGCACCGCAATGCAGCAAATACCGCCGACCTGCGGCACTCTGCTCACACGTTCGCCGGAATAGTGCTGCGAAACTGTGCGAGAACAATCAGACGTCTCGCCCGCCTATGCCGAATATGCTAGGCGCCACTACATTGGCGACCGATCAACCCTGAAGCATATCCGGATTAGATGCCTCAAGCTTATGCCGCCGCGCAGGCTGCGCCCCGTCCCCGCCCTCCCGAAGCACATCCCATCCCCACCGCCGCCGAAAAGCGGGCCGCGTTGAAGGGCCAGGCGATGAAACTCGCGCAGCATTGCGCGAAATATCGTGGCGCGGACAATCGCAAGGCCGTGGTGCAGCTTGTCACCACGATCGTGCCCTTCGTTGCCATCGTGACGGCGATGTTCCTCACGGTGCAAGAGCACTATTGGGCGACGTTGCTTCTGGCGATCCCCGGCGGACTGCTCGTCGTGCGCTTTTTCATCATCCAGCACGATTGCGGACATGGATCGTTCATGTCCACGAGTGCGGCCAACACCTGGATCGGCCGCGCCATGAGCCTCCTCACCGTCACACCTTACGGCCTGTGGCGGCGCGAACATGCCCAACACCATGCAACGTCAGGACATCTGGAAAAGCGTGGAGTCGGCGACATCGATACGCTGACCGTCGAGGAATGGAAGGCGCTGACGCCGCTCGGCAAGGCGCGCTACCGGCTGTACCGCAATCCGATCTTCCTGTTTGGCATCGGCGTGCCGTTCTATTTCATGATCATCCAGCGCTTTCCCTGGTTTCATCCCTATCCGGCACGCGAAACATGGAAGAGCGTCATGGGGCTCAACGCCGGGCTCGTCCTGTTCTACGGCGCGATCGGCGCTTTCACGGGTTACTCAAACCTCTTTTTCGTCGTCTGGCCGCTGTTGCATGTCGCCTCGGCCGTAGGCGGCTGGCTGTTCTTCATCCAGCATCAGTTCGAAGAAACGGTGTGGGAAGGCAGTGAGGACTGGACCTTCCAGGTCGCGGCGCTGTTCGGCAGCTCGTACTACGCGCTGCACCCGGTATTGAATTGGTTCACGGGCTCGATCGGCCTGCATCACATCCATCACCTGAACAGCATGATTCCCAACTACCGCTTGAAGGAATGCCTCGAAGCAAGCCCGGAGTTGCGGACCATGAACCGCATCACGCTGTGGGACAGCTTCGGGTGCGCACGGCTGAAATTGTGGGACGCCGAGCAGCGTCGGCTGGTGACATTCGCTGAAGCCGCGGCGTGAAGCGACCGCCTTAATCTCAAGCGGCGCCGATTCGCACGGCATAAGCTTCAGGTGCGATGAGGGCGAGCTTCGGCTCGCCCCATTTTATTTTGACGGGTGCGGTGCCGAAGCGATCGCCGTCGATCTGAACCGCGGCCGGGAAGTCGGACGTGATGGTGACCTCGGTTGCCGGCCAGATCGCGATACCGGGGAGCCGCTCGATTGCGCCCATCCCCAGCGCCGTCAGATGCGCCAGCCGGCGGGCAATGCCGCCGCGCGGCAGCAGGTAGACGACGAGGCCGGGCCGATGCAGACCGGCGTGGTTCGACAGCTTGAACGATCCACCGTAGCGGCGCGCATTGGCGATTAGAACCCAACCCGCTTCGGCATCGCGGCCGCCGTCCGCAACGACATGCAGGCGGGGCTCGATGCCGGTCAGCGCCGTCAAGACAGGACGCGTGTAAGCGGGCTTTCCCCATTTCTGCTTTGTCTCGACGTCGAGTCTGCGCACGGTCTCGCCGTCGAAGCCAATGCCGGCCATGAGATAGAATGGCTCTCCGTTGGCCCGCGCGCCGGCCATCGTGATGACAGGGCCGTGCCTCAGAGTGCCCGCGATGCGCGCCGGGGCACGCGACAAGCCGATTTCCTCGGCAAGTACATTGCCCGTCCCGCGGGGAATGATGCCGATTGGCAGAGCGCTGGCCGGCATACGGGATGCGACGTGGCGCAACGTGCCGTCGCCGCCGGCCGACACCACGGCGTCGAATTCGCGAACGGCACGATCCCAGTCGAGAGCCTCAAGGTCTTCTTGCGGAGATTGCCGAACGACATTGCAGCCCTCGCGCTGGAGGATCGTCACGACATCATCGGTGATTGTGCGGCGCGCCAGCCCTGCGATGGCATTCTCATAAAGCAGGAAGCGCGTTCGATTGGCACGGACCGGCCGGCCGCCGCTATCGTCTGTCATGGCTGTGACAAGGGCCTCCGGCCGCACACGTCGTCCGGCGCACATTCCCCAAAGCCCCGGCAAATTCAAGACGGGAATACAAGGCCCATCAGGTGCCCGAAACGTCGCTGCCCGACAAATCCCATATCTTGAAGCGCACGCGTCCACGAGCACTCATGGCTTCGACGACAGCCATGTTGTCGAAGCCGTCGAGGCGGGCCTGCATGGCATGAACAAGATCGTGCTCGCCGGGAACACCCATCGGCACAAGAAGCGGGCGGCGACGGTTTCCGCCAAGCAGAAGCCAGAACAATTCGGAGGGTTCGACCGTCGCATCTCCCGACACGATGGCAACGGCCTCCAGATCCTTCCACCCGATGGACAGAGGAGGCGCGCCGGGAACTTTGAGCGTAATCAAGTCTGCGTCGCTAATCACATGAATGCCCTGAGGCGCGGACACAAGGACCGGCCTGTCAGACTTTTCCGTCACGAATATCCGGCGCAGCCAACCGAGCACTGCAAGATCCTCGCGTGGCAATCCGCAGCCGCAGCTTTAATTCGGCTTGTTACGGTACGTCTATAGCGATCGGATGGAAACCTCCGGCGCTCTGAGAGTAAAGAAAATGCAAACGCCCGGAGCGGAAGCTCCGGGCGTCAGCCTCGTCCGGTTCGACAATTCGCGGGTCCGCTAAGCGGCGGCGGCTGGGTCAAGCCCCGGCCGTGCGTTGCGGACCTCGGCGTCCACGAGCGTTTCGTATTTCGCGAAGTTCTTCTCGAACATCCCCACGAGCGCTTCTGCGGTCGCATCGTAGGCTTTCGGATCGGTCCAGGTCTCGCGCGGGGTCAGAAGCTTCGGGTCGACACCCTGCAGCGATAGCGGAACCTGGAACCCGAAGAGCGGATCGGTCCGCATGGGTGCGCCCTTCAGAGCGCCCGACAGAGCCGCGTTCAGAAGCGCGCGCGTGACCTTGATCGGCATGCGGCTGCCCGTGCCGTACTTGCCGCCGGTCCAGCCGGTATTGACCAGCCAGCAATCGACGCCGTGTTCGGCGATGAGGCGGCGCAGAAGCGTGCCGTAGACGGCCGGATGACGCGGCATGAACGGTGCGCCGAAGCAGGTTGAGAAGGTGGCCTGTGGTTCCGCACCCATACCCTTCTCCGTGCCGGCAACCTTGGCGGTGTAGCCGGAAAGGAAATGGTAGACGGCTTGCGCCGGCGTGAGCTTCGCGATGGGCGGGAGCACGCCAAACGCGTCGGCTGTAAGCATGACGATGTTCTTGGGGTGGCCGGCAGTGCCCGTCGGGCTGGCATTGGCAATGGCATCGAGCGGATAAGCCGCGCGCGTGTTTTCCGTGAGGCGCCCATCATCGAAGTCGGTGCCGCCGGTGGCGGGATCAAGCGCGACGTTTTCCAGTACGGTGCCGAAGCGACTGGCGGCGGCATAGATCTCGGGTTCGGCTTCCTTGGAAAGACGGATCGTCTTGGCGTAGCACCCGCCTTCGAAATTGAAGATTCCGGCCTCGGACCAGCCGTGCTCGTCGTCGCCGAGCAGTGTGCGTGCGGGATCGGCGGAAAGCGTCGTCTTGCCGGTGCCGGAGAGGCCGAAGAAAATAGCACTGTCGCCGTTGCTGCCGACATTGGCCGAGCAATGCATCGGCATGACGTTCTTCTGCGGCAGGCGGTAGTTCAAATAGGTGAACACGCTCTTCTTGATTTCGCCGGCATAGGACGTGCCGCCGATCAGGACGATACGGCGCGTGAGGTTAACCGCGATGACGGTTTCGCTGCGGGTGCCGTGATAATCGGGCGCGGCGCGGAACGAAGGCAGCGCAACGATGGTGAGACCCGGCTCGAATCCTTCCAGATCACCGGGACCGGGGCGGCGCAGCAGGTTTCGGATGAAGAGCGCGTGCCAGGCGTATTCACAGAATACGCGCGTCGGCAGGCGATGCACGGGGTCGGCGCCGGCGAAGAGGTCCTGGACGAAGAGTTCCTTCAGCTTGGCGAAGGAGAGGAAGTCATGCAGCAGCCTGTCGAACTGCTCCTCGGTCATCGACTTGTTGTTGTCCCACCAGATGGCCGGATCGGTGTCGGCATCGCGGACGATGAACTTGTCGTTGACGCTCCGGCCTGTGTGCTGGCCGGTCTCGACGACGAACGAACCGGAAGCGGCAAGCCGCCCTTCGTTGCGGCGGATGGCCGTTTCGACCAGTTCCGGCGTCGAATTGTTGATGGAGAGCTTGCGACAGGCGTTCAGCGGGAAGATTTCAGTCGACATCTTGAGACCGTGGCTCACAGTTCGAAAAGGTGCCGCGCGTCCGTACGGGCGCGGGCCACGAATGAAACGGACGCATTCCCCGGGATCAGTCTACGGTCCGGTCGTTCAGCGCCGGACGCTTTTTGCTGCCGCCCCTTTAAAGCGAGGACGCACGGATGATTTCTCAGACCGCGAAGGCCTCGTTAGGCCCCTCGATCTGCGAACTCAACCCATTCGAAAGTATAGTCCTATCGGCCGATCGAAAAACCAAATCTCATGAACGCGGTGAAAATGCTGTGCGCGCTTCGGCGGCGAGAGCGGCCAGACCCTTGCGGGCGTCGCCCGGTGTGGCAATGGGTTCGGGAAAATCAATTCGAAGTGCCCGTCCCGGCCCTACGATGTCGAGCCCTTCCGGGTCGATACCGGTCATTTTCCAGGCACCGGGCTCCTGCTGCTCGCCGATGAGGCGGCCGGCATAGGCCGCAAGCGCGTCGGCATGATCCTCGTTCATGTGGGCGACAATATCGGCTTCGGCGTCGATCAGGCGCGAGGCGCCGGAAAGGTCGAGAAGGATTTCCTCCGCAGCCAAATCGACGATGCGGCCAAAGCCGCCCACATAGTGCGCCCGGGCGATTTCAAAGCGATAGAAGGCGAAGTCGCTGAACGCCGCATACATCCCGGCGCCCGGGTGGCGGGCGAGAAAGCGGCGCTTGTCAGGTTCCGAGGGGGACTCGACGAGGCGCCCCGTGAGGCTCACGCGCCCGCCTGCCAGCGGGTCGCCATCGGCGCCTGTCCCGTCGATCAGGATCCCAGCACGGGCATCCGCCAGGACATTGCGGGTATGCACGGCCAGTTGAGAAATCAGCATCAACGGCGCCCCGTCCGCCGCCGTTGCAACGGTCACAAGCGAGGCGAAGGGGCCTCCGCCCTGACGATCCAGCGTCGCAAGTGCGGCTTTCCTGGCCTCGCGCAGCAGTTTTTTCACAGCCTGCGAGGGAGAAGCGATTTGTCCTGATTTTCCAGCAAGTTCTGCCAATTTTCCCCGCTCCGGCCGGATTGTTCGCTTTGCCCTGGCGTGGCCGTTCAGCTACGGTTCAGCACAAATCGTCGAGAAGGGGCCCCGCCACAATCGTCGAGCACGGCGCTCGCTCCTCTGGAGGGTCCGCCACAATTCGACTCCAGTTGGGGCCATAGTGCGCCTTCCAGAGGCGCTCAAGAGGATATAGGGACCATGAAGGAAAAGACCACCATTGCGTTGGTCGACGACGAGCGCAACATCCTGACGTCTCTCGGAATGGCACTCGAGGCGGAAGGTTACAAGGTACGCACCTACAATGACGGGGCCGCCGCGCTTGAAGCGCTGACGGAAGACCCGGCCGATCTCGGCATTTTCGATATCAAGATGCCGCGCATGGACGGGATGGAACTCTTGCGGCGCGTGCGCCAGCAATCGGACATGCCGGTGATCTTCCTGACCTCCAAGGACGAGGAGATCGACCAGCTTTTTGGCCTGAAGATGGGGGCTGACGACTACATCACCAAGCCGTTCTCGCAGCGGCTGATCATCGAGCGCGTGAGAGCCATCCTGCGCCGCTTCGCACCCAAGGACGGCAGCGCTCCGCAGCCGGAAGTTTCCCGTTCGCTGGAACGCGGCAAGCTGCGGCTGGATCCGGAGCGCCACACCTGCCACTGGGACAACCGTCCGGTGACGCTGACCGTCACGGAGTTCCTGATCCTGCAAGCGCTCGCGCAACGGCCGGGCGTGGTCAAGACCCGCGATGCCCTTATGGATGCGGCGTATGATGATCAGGTTTATGTTGACGATCGGACGATCGATAGCCACATCAAGCGCTTGCGTAAGAAGTTCAAGCAGGTCGACGACGACTTCGACGTGATCGAGACGTTGTATGGTGTTGGCTACCGCTTCAAGGAAGCCTGATCGAAACGCTGTGTCTGTTTCGGCGGGGCTGCCTTGGTTCGAAGGCGGCCCCCTTCGTTTTCGGCGCAGGGTGACGGGGCATGGCGGCCCCAGCGGAGAACTAAGTGGCGCTCGAGACCCAGGGAGCCCCGGCCACCAACGTGCTCGACCCGCTGCGCGGTGTGGCGCGGCGGGCCCTGCGTGCTCTGCGGAACCTCAGGTATGCGCGGCCGTTCCGGTTCGCGTCGACAAGCCTGCTGCGCCGGATCATGCTCGCCAACCTCGTCGGTCTCGCGGTGATGATCGGCGGTATCTATTACCTCAGCCACTATCAGACGTGGCTTGTGGAAGCCAAAAAAGAATCGCTGCGGACCCAGGGCGAACTGATCGCGGCCGCCATCGCCAGCGATGCCCGCATCGAGCAGGGAAACATCGAGATCAATCTCGACAAGGCCAATAGGCCCGACACGGGGCGAGTACCGTACCGGGACGATGGGTTTTCCTCACTCCAGCTTTCGATCCGGCCCGAGCGCGCGACACCCATCCTGCGGCGGCTGATCCAGCACACCAAGAACCGGGCGCGGATCTACGGACGCGACGGAACGCTGATCGTGGACACTGCGACGCTCTTGACCAAAGGTCAGCTCACGCGGCCCGCGACCGAAGATAAGATCAGCAAACCGAAGAACTTCTGGACCCGGCTCACGTCGGTCCTGATCGACGAGCATCTTCCCGTCTACAAGGAGATCGGCAACGGAAAAGGGACCTCATACCCAGAGGTGCGCGCCGCGCTCGAGGGTACCGCGACACCGCTTCTGCTTCTGGACAGAGAGGGCGAACAGATCGTGTCAATGGCGGTCCCGATCCGGAGGGCCAACTCGGTACTCGGTGCCCTTCTGCTTTCGACGCGGCCGGGAGACATCGAAAAGTCACTCAGAGAGGAGCGCTGGCGGATCACCCTGCTGGCCGGGATCGCGTTGATTGCGACACTCGTGTCCTCGATCCTGCTGGCTCGAACTGTTGCCGAGCCGATCCGGCGGCTGTCCGAGGCGGCCGAGGAAGTCAGCCTTAACATCGGCGCTCGGGCACATTTGCCCGACTATGCCGACCGAAACGACGAAGTGGGCCAACTCGCGCGGGCGTTCCGTTCGATGACCGCAGCGCTCTACCGTCGCATCGAATCCAGCGAAAGTTTCGCGGCCGACGTCGCGCACGAATTGAAAAACCCTCTGACCGCGGCAAGGTCGACGGCGGAAAGCCTCGTCTATGCGAAGACGCCGGAGCAGCGCGATGAACTCGTGCGGCAGATCCAGAACGAATTGAAAAGGCTGAACAGACTGATAACGGACGTCTCGAACGCCTCGCGGCTGGATGCAGAACTTGCGCGACAGGCGATGGTGCCGACCCTGGTCACGGATGTTGTGGACAGCGTGGCAAAAATCTTCCGCGACATTCTTTCGGAGGATGGGCGAACTGTGCGCGTCGTGCTCGATCACGGCGTCGACCCGCAGACGCTACGTGTCACCGGACACGAGGGACGGCTTGGCCAGGTGATCACGAATCTCGTCGACAACGCGGTATCGTTTTCGCCACCCGGCGGAGTCGTGGTGATCACGGTGAAACAGACGCCGCATCACGTCGACATCATGATTGACGACGAAGGCCCCGGCATTCCGGAAGACCGGCTCGCGATCATCTTTGACCGATTCTATACCGACAGACCCCAGTCGGAAGCTCTTCGCGGGAAGAACTCGGGCCTCGGCTTATCGATCTCGCGCGAGATCGTACACGCCCACGGCGGGGAAATCTGGGCGGAGAACCGCCGACCGGCAGGCGCCGCACCGGACAGCAAACCGCTGGGGGCGCGCTTCATCTTGCGGCTGCCGCGGCTCTTTACGACGGCGCGCGGAGGATCGGGTGCCACCCGCCGGTACTGACAAGACGATCGTGCACGGAACGGCGATCGCGATCGATGGCAACGCCGTTCTGTTGCGCGGACCACCGGGAGCGGGGAAATCGGATCTGGCCCTGCGCGCCCTCAGCCTTCCGGTTGGTTCTGATCTGACACCGGCGTTTGAACTCGTGGCCGACGATCAGGTCGCAGTTCGCCGGGATCCCGATGGACTGACGGTCGAGGCACCCGCAACGCTCAAAGGGCTCCTGGAAGTTCGTGGAATTGGAATACTGGCCGTGCCGTCGGTCGGCGCGGCGCGGCTTGTGCTTTTGGCCGACCTGACCATGGCGGACCGGGTGGAACGCCTTCCCGACCCCTGGCCGACCGAAATCTTGCTCGGGATCAGACTTCCCGTTTTGAGGATTGCGCCTTTCGAGGCATCGGCCCCCCTGAAACTGGCTCTGGCGCTCTCGCACCGCCCTTGGTTGGGGATGTCACCGTAGGTGCGAAGCTCCAGGGGTCTTTTGCGCGGCAACGAACAGTTGTAAGTCTGCCCGCCGCGACAGGACACGTGGCGCCCATGCCTGACAGGGTCGGCCGCCGCGTTAAGGAAGAGCGCATGATCGGACTCGTCATTGTCACGCACGGGGGACTCGCCAACGAGTTCAGAGCCGCGCTCGAGCACATCGTCGGACGCCAGAGCCAACTCGAAACCGTCGCCATCGGCCCAGAGGACGACATGGCCCAGCGCCGGGGTGAAATCCTCGAAGCTGTCCGGCGCAGCGACAGCGGAGAGGGCGTTATCGTGCTGACCGACATGTTCGGCGGCACGCCCTCGAATCTGGCCATCTCGGTCATGGACGAGGCGCCGGTCGAAGTGATCGCGGGCATAAACCTGCCGATTCTCGTGAAACTTGCGTCCCTAAGGCGCGAGTTGCCAATGGCCGAAGCCGTCTCTCGCGCCCGCGAGGCCGGCCGCAAGTATATCAAGGTCGCGAGCCAGGAATTGTCCGGCGAAGGCTAGAGCGAGTTGGCCGCGATGCCAGAAATCCAAAACAGTCAGCAGCCCGAAGCCATTGTCACCGTGGTCAACCGCAAGGGACTGCATGCGCGCGCTTCTGCGAAGTTCGTGAAGACCGCCGAAAGCTTCAACGCCCACGTGACCGTGACACGCGACGGGCAATCAGTCGGCGGTTCGTCGATCATGGGATTGATGATGCTGGCAGCTGGGCCGGGATCCCAGTTGCATATCCGCTGCTCCGGGCCGGAGGGGCCCGAAGCGCTGGAGGCCCTGGTCGCCCTGGTCGAGATGGGATTCGGCGAAGAACTGGCCGAAGAGGGCTAGCGTCGGCCGCCTTGTCGATGCCCCCCTTAAACCCCTGATCGCACGACGAAATCGTCATCGCTCAACGATCCCCAGTTTGCGGCGGTTGCCAACAACCGTCCGCGCGCCTGCTGGCCCGACTCCGGGTACCCGTGCATGGCCTCTCCGAGTTGAGACATAAAGACTTGTTTATATGTTATTGCCCGATGGGCCCGGCCGGGCTATAGCCATGCCCGAATTCGGCAGCGGTTCCGCAACCTTCCCCCTGGAACGGGCGCCTGCTTGCCGCCAACCCAGTTTTCAATCGTTCGAGGAGCCCGGAATGAGTGCTGCGCAGGATTACATCGTCAAGGACATCAGCCTTGCGGCTTTCGGCCGGAAGGAGATCGAGCTTGCCGAGACGGAGATGCCGGGCCTCATGGCCATCCGGGCGGAATACGGCCCCCGTCAACCGCTCAAGGGCGCGCGGATCGCCGGTTCGCTGCATATGACGATCCAAACTGCGGTTCTAATCGTGTCCGCTGGGTGTCGTGCAATATCTTCTCGACCCAGGATCACGCGGCGGCTGCGATTGCAGCGGCTGGAATCCCGGTGTTCGCCTACAAGGGCGAAACGCTGACGGAATACTGGGACTACACGGCGAAGCTGTTCGACTGGCACGGCGGCGGCACGCCGAACATGATCCTGGACGACGGCGGCGACGCCACGATGCTCGTCCATCACGGCCTGAGGGCGGAACAGGGCGACACGGCGTTCCTCGATTCACCCGGCTCGGAAGAAGAAGAGATCTTCTTTGCGCTGATCAAGCGAATGCTCAAGGAGAAGCCGAAGGGCTGGTTCCAGGAGATCGCGCAGAACATCAAGGGCGTGTCAGAAGAAACGACCACGGGCGTGCATAGGCTCTACAAGCTGGCCGAGGCCGGGAAGCTCCTGTTCCCCGCGATCAACGTCAACGACTCGGTGACGAAGTCGAAGTTCGACAACCTCTACGGCTGCCGCGAGTCCCTCGTGGACGCGCTGCGCCGCGCGACCGACGTGATGATGGCCGGTAAGGTCGCGTTCGTCGCCGGTTTTGGTGACGTGGGCAAGGGCTCGGCGGCCTCGCTGCGGCAGGCCGGATGCCGCGTGATCGTATCGGAGGTCGATCCGATCTGTGCGCTTCAGGCGGCCATGGAGGGCTATGAGGTCGCAACACTGGAAGATGCCTTGCCGCGCGCCGACATCTTCGTGACCGCGACCGGGAACCGGGACATCATCACTGTCGACCACATGCGGGAGATGAAGGATCGGGCGATCGTCTGCAACATCGGGCATTTCGACAACGAGATTCAGGTGGCTGGCCTGAAGAACTTCAAGTGGACGAACGTGAAGCCGCAGGTCGACGAGATCGAATTCCCCAAGGGGAACCGCATCATCCTGCTGTCGGAAGGGCGGCTCGTGAACCTCGGCAACGCGATGGGGCATCCATCGTTCGTGATGTCGTCGTCGTTCTCCAACCAGACGCTGGCGCAGATCGAGTTGTGGTCGAACCAGGGCAAGTACGACAAGAAGGTGTATACGCTCCCGAAGCTGCTCGACGAGAAGGTCGCGGCGCTACATCTGGCCAAGCTTGGCGTCAAGCTGACCAAGATGACGAAGGATCAGGCCGACTACATCGGCGTGCCGGAGCAGGGACCGTTCAAGCCTGAGCATTATCGCTACTAAGCTTTGCCTGCCGGCGAACCGGCAGCTTGAGCGACCTAAGCGGCGCAGCCTCCCGGCAGCGCCGCTTTTTTCTCGCGTGGAGGGCGCTCTGTGGGGCCGCTGCACTGGTCAGCCGGAAATCCGAACCGCATAATTGACCGAGCGATTCGCAGAATCTGCGTACCGATTCGGCTGCAGATCGTTTTTCCAGAATTTCCTGAGAGTTGCCGCCGCTTCCGGCGCACTCTCTCCTATTCAGCGACGCGGACGGCGGCCCCGGCAGGACGATGCAACGCAGCACTCGCGCCAAGATCGGCAATTCGCGGCTGGAGCTTACCCTGCTCCTCGTGGCCAGCGTCGTCATTGTGCTCGTCCTGACGATGAACGTCCGCGATGAGCGCGCCGTGGTCGGGCCGGAGACCGCCGGCCTGCATGCGCTGGTCATTCTGGGGCTCGCCGCGGCGGGGCTGTTTGCGGCCGTCGCGCCGCTGATCTCTGCCTTCACAACGTCGGTGCGCCGGTCAGCCCAACGCAGCGCGGAGCTTCAGGAACTGCGCCGCCGGCTCGCCTCTTCGGAGGCGCTGATCAGGGCCGAACCGCAGATCCTGGTGCATTGGGAGCAAGGGCGGGGGCTAGAGGTCGTCGCCCAGTCGTTGACCGGGATCGCCGGCCTTCCCACCAGCCAGCAGGAACTGCTCCGCTTCGGAATGTGGCTCGAGCAGAAGTCGGCCGGCGATCTGAAGGCTGCCCTGGATGCGCTGTTCGCCGAGGGCCGGGCGTTCAACATGATCCTGCGCACAATGGCCGGCGGGCACGTGGAGGCGGATGGACGGGCAGCCGGAAGCCGCGCCATCCTGCGTATGCGTGACGTGGCCGGCTACAAGCGTGATCTCGGTCTCATTCTCGACCACCAGAAGAAGATCGCCCGCGACGTGCGCGCGAGCCGCGCACTGCTCAACGCACTTCCCAGCCCAGCGTGGCTCAGAGACGGCAATGGTCGTCTTACCTGGGTGAACAAGGCATATGTCGATGCCGTCGACGGCGACAGCGAGGCGGATGTGATCGCTTCGCAGATCGAGCTTCTGGAACTTCGCCAGCGGCGGACCATCGAACGCCTGCACAAGTCGGGCAAGATGTTCGACGACCGGCTGAGCCTGATCGTCGGGGGCGATCAGAAGCCGCACAAGGTCGTTGCGATTCCACTGGCCGATTCCAGCGCGGGTGTCGCCATCGACGTCGCCGCACTGGAGCGGGCGCAGACTGCTCTCGACCGGCAGATTGCCACCTATGACCGGACGCTCGACCGCGTGGCGACCGCAGTCGCGATCTTCAGCGCCGACAGGCGCCTGACCTTCCACAACGAGGCCTATCGCAATCTGTGGGAACTGGAAGAAGCGTGGCTGAACTCCAATCCGCAGGATGGGGCCATTCTCGACCGGCTCCGGGATAACGGCCAACTTCCAGATGTCGCCAACTACCGCGAATGGAAGTCGCGTTTTCTTGCCTGCTATACCGAACTCACCGAGTTGGAAGACTGGTGGCATCTCAAGAGCGGCCGGGTCGTACACGTCGCCGCCGAACGCCGGCCGGATGGGGGCGTCACTTATTTCTACGACGACAAAACCGAGGCGCTGTCGCTTGAACGGCGCTACGTGGCGCTGACCCGCGTACAGGGCGAGACGCTGAACAGCCTCAAGGAAGGCGTCGCGGTCTTCGGAACGGATGGCCGGCTCAAGCTGTTCAACAGCGCCTTCGCGAAGATCTGGCGGATGTCGCAGCCCGTGCTGGCGAGCACGCCGCACATCGACGAGTTCGTAACGAATGCCAGAGTCCTGTTTGACGACGGGCACACCTGGCCGAAGATCGTGAAGGCGGTCACATCCCTGTCGGCTGCGCGGGCCCAGCTGGAAGGTCAGATGATGCGGCCCGACGGCAGCGTGATCGACTATGCCGCAACGCCTTTGCCAGACGGCGGCATGCTGCTCACATTCGCGGACGTGACTGACGTCAAGGCCTTCGAGCGCACGCTGAAGGAACGCAATGAAGCTCTCGTCGCGGCCGACAACCTGAAGAACCGCTTCATCGGCCACGTCTCCTACGAACTGCGCACGCCGCTGACGAATATCATCGGGTTCAGCGAACTGCTGGCGAGCCCTCACATGGGCGCTCTTTCCGCCAAGCAGCGTGAGTACCTCGATCACATTTCAAAGTCTTCCACGTCGCTGCTATCGATCATCGACGGAATTCTCGACCTTGCCACGATCGACGCGGGCGGAGTGCAGCTGCGCATCACGAAGGTCGAGCCGCGCGACGTGATCGACGCCACGATCCTCGCTTTGCGCGAGCGCGTCGTCAGCGCCGGCCTGACCATCGAAGTATCGGTCGAAGATAAAATCGGCGTGTTCGAAGCGGACAAGGACCGCGTCCAGCAGATTCTGTACAATTTGATGTCGAACGCGATTGGCTTCTCGCACACGGGCGGCGTCGTCAAAATCGAGAGCTGGCGTGAAGCGGACGATATCGTATTCGCGGTGGAAGACCGCGGTGTGGGAATACCGCCCGATCAGCAGGCGCGGGTGTTCGATCGCTTCGAAAGCCGGACACAGGGTTCGGACCATCGCGGGCCAGGGCTCGGACTTTCCATCGTGAAAAGCTTTGTCGAGTTGCACAAAGGCCGCGTAACGCTCGACAGCAAGCCTGGAATTGGGACGCGTGTCACGGTACGGTTGCCGCGGCGGTCTGTCAGATCGCAACAGATGCAAGAGCACGACGAGCGCGCCCCCGCCTATGCCCAGAACATGGACGCTTCCTGAGGCCACGGAACAGGCCGTCTGCCGTATCGCCGAACTCATCGCCCTCAAGATCCGCGCGGGTGACACTCTTGCGCTTCATGGCGACCTCGGCGCCGGGAAAACGACGTTCGCGCGCGCGCTGATCCGCGCGGTGCTCTCAGACGCGCACGCCGAAGTCCCGAGCCCGACGTTCGCACTCGTCCAGTCCTACGATGCGGCGCGGCTGGAACTGGCCCACGTCGATCTCTACCGGATTTCCGACGAGGGCGAGGCACTGGAACTGGGCATCGGCGATCTGGCGCGGCGGGGTGCCGTCATCATCGAATGGCCGGAGCGGGCCCCGTCGCTGCTAGGAGCGGACCGTCTCGACATTACGTTGGCGGAAAGCCGCGACGCCGATCTTCGCGCGGTCACTATAGCGGCTCACGGAACGTGGGAAGACCGGCTGCAACGCCTGGAGGATATCGGTGCGTTTCTCGATGCCAACGGCGTCGCTGCAGGAACGAGGATTTCCTACCTGCAGGGCGATGCGTCCGCGCGCGCCTATGCGCGAACCCTACGCGACAACGAGCCCGTCATTCTGATGGACTGGCCGCCTCAGCCGGACGGTCCACCGATCCGGAACGGCATGCCCTACAGCCGCATCGCGCATCTGGCGGAAGGGACGGCCGCTTTCGAAAACGTGGCGCAGCTGCTTCAATCCGCCGGGCTGGTGGTGCCGGAGATTTTTGCGGCTGATCACCAAAGGGGGCTGATGCTTATCGGGGACCTTGGCGACCGCGTGTTCGGTGCGGAGGTGGCAACAGGTGCCGATCCCGAACCGATGTGGACCGCGGCAACCGATACCCTGGTGCGGATGCGATCGCTCGACGGTCCGCGCGTACGTGACTGGAATACGCGTGACAAGGGCCTCGCCGTCATCGCCGGGTATGACCGCGGCGTTTACGAGATCGAGACGTCGCTGCTGACCGAATGGTATTGGCCGCTGATCAAGGGCGGCCCGGTTCCAGACGGCGCCCGGGCGAATTTCGACGCGGTCTGGTCCGGCGTCCTGGATCGGCTTCTGGGCGATCCGAGTCAAGTTCTGGCGCTGCGCGATTATCATTCGCCGAACCTGCTCTACATGCCGGAGCGAAATGGAGCTTCGCACAATCAGGTCGGTCTGATCGACTTTCAGGATGCGCTATTGGGCCACCCCGCATTCGATCTCGTTTCGCTTCTGCAGGATGCGCGCCTCGACGTGGCGGCCGACATCGAGGACAGGCTCTATGCCCGCTACGTGGCGGCGGCCGCGACCGCCGATCCGGATTTCGACGAACGTGCATTCGGGTTCGCCTATGCCGCGCTCGGCGCGCAGCGCAACACCAAGATCCTGGGCATTTTCGCCCGGCTGTGGAAACGGGACGGCAAGCCCCATTATCTGCGCCACATTCCGCGAATATGGCGATATCTGGAAAGGAATCTTGAGCATCCCGGTCTGGTCACGCTGGCGGCATGGTACGATGCTCATTTTCCCGCAGCTGCACGGGCCCTGCCGCCGCAGCCCTGAACCGATCGAAACCTGACCGGAGGCTACTGTTGATCGATACCGCGATGATCCTTGGCGCCGGTCTCGGTACCCGTATGCGTCCGCTCACCGATGTGGTTCCGAAGCCTCTGGTCAGGCTCGACGGACGCACTCTCATCGACCATACGCTCGATAGGATTCAAGCAGCGGGGATCACGCGGGTCGTCGTGAATGTGCACTATCGCGCCGATCAACTCGAGAGCCATCTGAAGAGCCGGACGTCGCCGCAAATTCTAATCTCTGATGAACGAGGCGAGCTGCTCGATACCGGCGGCGGTGTCGTCAAGGCGCTGCCGTTGCTCGGCGATAAGCCATTTCTTATTCACAACGTGGACACGGTTTGGATCGAAGGCATCGGCGGATCTCTGTCGCGGCTGATCGGGGCCTGGGACGGAGAGCGAATGGACAGCCTGATGCTGCTTGCGCTCGCCGCGACGAGCGTCGGTTATGAAGGGCATGGCGACTTCAACATGGAGCCATCGGGCGTACTGACACGACGGCGCGAGCGCGTCGAGGCGCCATTCGTTTTCGCGGGTGTGTCGATTGCCCATCCGCGCCTTTTTGCGAATGCACCCGACGGGGCTTTCTCGCTCAACAAGCTGTGGGACCGCGCCATTCTATCCCGGCGGCTCTACGGCACCCGGCTCGACGGAATCTGGATGCACGTCGGTACGCCTGAGGCGCTCGCGGAATCCGAACAGCGGCTTCAATTGGAAAAGGTGCGCTGAACCGATGGGCGGAGACAGGCGCATCTTTACCGTTCCACCTGGGCAGCCCTTCCTCACGGCGCTCGCCAGGGCCGTTCTGAACGGAGATCTGCCGCAGCCAGGCGCGCCGAAACCGGGCAAGGTCGACCTGACGGAGGTGACCCTCTACCTGCCGACGCGGCGCGCAAAGCGTGCCGTGCAGGATGCCTTTCTGAAGGCCGGCGGGGGCCGGGCCATGCTTCTGCCGGCGATCCTGCCGATTTCCGAGGGTGATGAAGAGCTGTCGCTCATCATGGAAGCGGCGCGCGGTGAACGCGCGAGCGGTATCGGCGCTCCGATCAGCGAAATGCACCGGCGGCTCGCGCTCACGCAGCTTGTCATGCGGTGGTCGGACGCGATGCGTGGCCGCGACGATGGCGGAATCGAACCGGCTGCAGGAGCCGCTACGCCGGCTCAAGCCGTCGCACTCGCAGCCGAGCTTGCGCGGCTCATGGACATGGTGGAAACGGAAGGCATTTCGCTCGACAACCTCGGCGCGATTGTTCCGGAACAATTCTCGGAGCATTGGCAAAAGACGCTGACGTTTCTTCAGATCGTGACCGAGTACTGGCCGCAGTATCTCGAAGCGGAAGGGCTGCTCTCTCCGGCTGCGCGGCGCAACGCGGTGATCAGGGCCGATGCGAGGAGGCTTCTGCATTCGCCTCCGAAAGGTCCCGTCATCGTGGCCGGTGTGACGGGATCGGTTCCCGCCACGGTGGAACTCATGCGGGCCGTGGCCACACTTCCGAACGGTGCCATCGTGCTTCCGGCACTCGATCTGACACTCGATGACGAAAGCTGGGACGCGATCCTGGGCAAGGACGGCGAGGCCGGGCACGCGGAACATCCGCAATATGGGCTTGCGAAGCTCCTGAAGGCGCTGGACATCGGACGCGCGGACGTCGACGTGTTGCCGGGGGCCGCCGCCAGCCCCCGACAGAGAGCGCGCGAAGAACTGATCTCGGAGGCGCTGCGGCCGTCGCAAACGACCGGGCTATGGCCGGCCTATGCCGCAAAGCTTCGCGATCCCGTCACGCGCGATGCCGCGCTCGGCGGACTCAGCCTTATCGAAGCGCCGGCGGCGCAGGACGAAGCAGAGGCGATCGCGCTGATCCTTCGGCACACCGCCGAAACGCCGGGACGGACTGCGGCGCTCGTCTCTCCAGATCGCCTGCTGGCCCGGCGCGTTGCGATCCGGCTCGAAAGCTGGGGTATCCGTGTCGACGACTCGGCCGGCCGCCCATTGGCCAAAACTCCGCCGGGCGCATTCCTGGAACTCGTCATCTCCGCGCACGCGGACGACTTTGCTCCAGCCGCGCTCATGGCGCTCCTCAAGCATCCCCTGACGCGTCTCGATCGCGATCCCTTCTCGATCCGGCGTGCGGCGAGAACGCTGGAAATCGCGGCTTTCCGCACGCCATACTTTGGACAGGGGCTCGACGGCATCGAAGCGGCTCTAGAGCAGGCGCGTCTCGAAACCAGTACGCGCAGGCGCAGGCACAGGGCCGTGCAGCGGCTGTGGGACGAAGACTGGCAGTCGGCTCGCGATCTCGTTCAGGCGTTGCGGCAGGCGTTCGAACCGCTTTGCGAGATCTCGCGTGAGGGGCGGGTCCCCCTCCTGGCCGAGATCGCCCGCGCGCATGTGGCGGCTGCGGAAAATCTGGCTCGTATTCCAGAGCAACGGGACGCCCCCTCCCCGCTCTGGCGGGAAGAGGCCGGCGAAGCGGCACAGACATTCTTCGCCGAACTTGCGACCGATGGATTGCCCGAAATTCTGCTACCGGCGACGGATTATCCGGATTTCTACCGAAGCCTCGTGACCGGCATCAACGTGCGACCGCGCGTGCCCGTCCATCCAAGGCTCTTCATCTGGGGCCCATTCGAAGCCCGGTTGCAGCAGACCGACATTATAATCCTGGGCTCGCTGAACGACGGGACGTGGCCGCAGGCGACCGATCCGGGACCGTGGCTCAACCGGCCGATGCGGGACGAACTCACTCTCCCATCGCCGGAAGAAAAGATCGGACAAGCTGCGCACGACTTCGTTTCGTTGCTTGGCGCGGACGAGGTCATCCTGACACGCTCGGAGAAGGTGAACGGCGTGCCGGCCGTGCCGTCGCGCTGGCTACTCCGGTTGCAGGCGCTGCTCGACGGCGCGAACGCGCGCGAACAACTCGAGCCTGCCTCGCCTTGGCTCGGCTGGGCGCGTCAGAGGGACGAAATTACACGACGCACGCCCGCCAAATGCCCTGAGCCACGTCCACCGCTGGGCGTCCGGCCACGCAAGCTTTCCGTATCGCGCGTCGAAACTTTCATCGCAAATCCCTATGCGATCTTTGCGCGGGAGATCCTCGGTCTGGAAGCGCTCGATGCGCTCGGCAGCGAACCCGGTCCAGCCCTACGAGGCAGCATCATTCACGACGCACTTTCGAAGTTCGCAAGTGCGCATCCTTCACAGCTTCCGGCCGATAGCTTTACGGTGCTCGCGGAGTTCGCGAAGGGTATTCTCGCCGATTACCGAACCCATCCGCGTATCGCGGCATTCTGGATTCCGCGGTTCCTTCGCTTCGCCGAGTGGTTCGCGCAGACGGAGCCGGATCGCCGGGAGAACATCGAAAGGGTCGTGCCGGAAACGGACGGACAATTGGTCTTCGAATCGCCCGGAGGACCATTCACGCTCACGGCACGGGCCGACCGGATCGACATCGGCTCGCGCGGACTGGTCATCACCGACTACAAGACCGGAGCTCCGCCGAGCGCAAAGCGAGTAAATGAGGGCCGTGCGCCGCAATTGCCGCTCGAAGCCGCAATCGCCGTCGCGGGCGGCTTTGCCGGCGTCCCGGCGGGACCTGTCGCAGGGCTGCGTTACATTCGCGCGTCCGGCGGGCAGCCTCCCGGCGAGGCTTCGGATGTCTCGCGCCAGGATGCCGGGACTCTGGCAGCGGACGTACTCGCCGGACTGAAGAGACACATCGCGCAGTTTGATGATCCCGGCACGCCGTACCGGCCGGCGCGGCGGCAGGGTTTCTCCTACGTATTCGACGAATACGCGCATCTGGCACGCATCGCGGAGTGGACTTCGTCGGAAAGTGAAGGCGGCGAGGATAGCGCAGCATGAACGACCGGATTGCCAAAATCGAGGAGGAGCTCGAGCGAACGACGCGGGTGCAGTCGGGGGCGTCCAATCCCGCATCGTCGGCATGGGTCAGTGCCAACGCAGGCACCGGCAAGACACACGTTCTCAAAATGCGGGTTCTGCGTCTGCTGCTTGCCGGCGTCGCTCCGCAGAAAATTCTCTGCCTGACGTACACCAAGGCCGCGGCGGCCGAGATGTCGAAGCGCGTCTTCAACGATCTGGCAAAATGGGTGATCTTGCCCGGTGACGAGTTGGAAAAGGAGCTTGCGAAGCTCATCTCGCGTTCACCCACGGCGGAGGAACTTGCGCGCGCCCGGACGCTCTTCACCTCGTCGATCGAGACCCCGGGCGGATTCAAGGTGCAGACCATCCACGCCTTTGCTGAGCGCCTATTGCAGCGGTTCCCTCTGGAAGCGGGGGTCACGCCGGGCTTCAGCATCCTCGACGAAGCGGATGCGCACGACATCAGGCGGCAGGCCATCAACGATGTGCTTTCTGAGGCGTGCGCGGCACCGGCGTCCGATCTTGGCGCGGCACTCGGATGCGCCGTCGCTCACGCCGCCGACGAACGGTTCGACCAGATCCTTAATCAGGCGCTTTCACACAAGGACTGGATCGAAGATGCCATCCGGCAGCCGTCGGAAGCGGAAGGCTTTGCCGCGACCGAGGGCATGCTGCGAGGGCATTTTGGCGTGCGCGGCAATGTGAACAGTTCATCGCTGCTCGCCGACGTCAACGGCACGCTGACATCTGATGATTGCGTCCATCTTGCGCAACTGTTCCAAAGCGGCTCATCCAACGATCAGAAGCGGGCCGGCCAACTGCTGGAAATAGCCAGTACGGTTCCTCTTCCTGCACGCGCGCAGCTGCTTTACAGTCAGTTTTTCGACAGCAAGGGGGAGGCACGCGGGAGCTTTGCGACGAAGCCGACTGCCAGGCTTCATCCGGAGCTCGAAACCGCTCTATCAAAGGCACAATCCAAATTCGTGCCGCTGTGGCTGGAAAAGACCGCCTGCGAGTTGATCGAAGCGACGATGGCGCTCCTGCGGCTCGCCGATGCCGTTCTGCAGAAGTATTCACGCGCGAAAGACCGGCGCGCCGCGCTCGACTTCGAGGATCTCATCGCTCGTACGAAGAACCTCCTTGCGTCGCGCGGTTCGGCGGAGTGGGTTCTCTACAAACTCGATAACGGCATCGATCATCTTCTTGTCGACGAGAGCCAGGACACGAGCCCGGACCAATGGCAGATCGTCATGCGGTTGGCAGAGGAATTCTTCGCGGATTCTGGCGGCCAAGGGGAAGTGCGTACGATCTTCGCGGTCGGCGATGAGAAACAATCGATCTACTCTTTCCAGGGCGCTGCGCCGGAGATGTTCGCGCAGGTGGGCAACCACTTCGCGGACCGGGCAGCCGGCGTCAAGGCTGCGTTCGAACGCGTCGAGCTCGATGTCTCGTTCCGAACCACGTCGCCCGTACTTGCCGCCGTCGACAAGGTCTTCTCCGACCCGGATCGGACACCGGGCGTTCCCGCAGGCCGCCGTGGAATCCACCATATCCCCAAGCGGCTCGGTCAGGCCGGATCGGTCGAGATCTGGCAACCGGAAAAGTGGCAGGACGGCGATCCTTCCGACACGTGGTCGCCGCTCGACGAGAAATCATCAACCGCACCATCACTGCGACTTGCCGAGCGGATCGCCACAAAAATCCGTCACTGGCTGGATCGCGGCGAGCGCCTGGAAAGCATGGGCCGGCCGGTGCGTGCCGGTGACATTCTCATTCTCGTGCGCAAACGGCGCCCCTTCGCAACCCCGATGGTTGCGGCGCTGAAGGCGGCCGGCGTGCCGGTGGCTGGAGCCGACCGGCTCGCCATTACGCAGCACATCGCCGTGCAGGATCTCATTTCTCTCGGCGGATTTCTGACACTGCCCGAGGACGATCTGGCGCTGGCCGAAGTTCTGAAGTCGCCGATTTTCGATCTCGACGACGACGACCTCCTGCGCCTTGCTCACGGCCGCAGATCCACGCTCTGGAAGTCGCTTCTGGAACAGGCGGGCCTCGATCCTCGCTACGGCACGGCTGCGGACACCTTAAAGCGCTGGCGAAAATCGGCAGACTTCATGCCGCCTTATGAATTCTGGGCGAGCCTGCTCGATCGCGACGGCGTGCGGGCGAAGCTAATTTCCCGCCTGGGACCGGATGCGGCAGACCCGGTCGACGAGTTTCTCAACGTGGCGCTCGATTATGACGATCATGCTCCCGCCTCGCTGACGGGTTTCCTGCATGCCCTGACCGAGAATGAACGCGAGATCAAGCGCGACACGGAACAGACGCGCGATGAAGTGAGGGTGATGACGGTACACGGTGCCAAGGGCCTGGAGGCTCCGATCGTTTTTCTGCCCGATACCTGCGCCACCGGAGCCAACGCCGGGGGCGGCAGCAGGCCGCTGAAGATCGAAGCCCTGCGGCGCGGTACCGACGGACCCGTTCCCGTCGTTTGGCCCGTGAGCGGGTCGAAAATCTTGCCACAGGTACAGGAGGCGCGGGCCGGGCAACTTCTGGCCGAGGAAGAGGAGCGCAATCGCCTGCTTTATGTGGCGATGACGCGGCCGCGCGACCGTCTCATCATCGCAGGCTTCGAAGGCAAGAACGGACGGGCTGCCCGCTGCTGGTTCGACACCGTCTGCGATGCTTTCGGGGTTTCGCCGGACGGTCCTTCGGAAGATGGAATTCTCTATCGTCAGGCAGAGGCCCAGGGCCGTGGGGTGCCTCCGGATGCGGTTGATAAAGAAACACACGCCGGCGTGACGGCACAGCCCTTGCCGGCCTGGGCGCAATCACCCGCACCTCGGGAGAAGGCTCTCACCATCCCGCTCGCGCCCTCGCGGCTCGCGCCCTATGAGACCGACGACGAAGGCGAGCCCAAGCCGGAGACAGGGATTGCCGACCCTATGATGGAGCCGGCCGCCAGTCCGCCGTTCGCCGGCAGGGGCGACGGCGCCGGATCGGGAGGAGATCGTTTCTTGCGAGGAACGCTGACACACGCTCTGCTCGAGCATCTGCCGGACATCGAGGAGAACCGGCGCGCGAGTGCGGCTTCGACATTCCTTGATACGCGCGCGCCGGATCTGCCCGCCGCGTGGCGAAGGAGTATCGCTGCGGAGGTGCTCGCCATAGTTTCCGATTCGGCGTTCAGTCCGCTGTTCTCGGCTGGCAGCAAGGCCGAGGTTCCGATCGTCGCAGAGATCGCCAATCCGAGCGGACGCGGTCCGCCGTGGCGCCGGTTTATCTCTATCAGTTGGCTGCATACCGGCTGGCGCTGGCTGAAATCTTCGGCGCGAAACCGGTCCGGGCCGCGCTACTGTGGACCGAAGCGCCGCACCTGATGGCAGTTCCAGAAGCGATTCTCGACAGTTACGTCGACGGTTTGTGGCGGCTCGACGGAGCGACACTTGACGCGGCGGGCGGGCGTTCCTAAGTCTTCGAACCGATCCGGACCGGCGGCTCCCTGCGCGCCGGTGGAAACAGAGAGACAGTCATGGGCAACGAAACACCCGTCGTTTCCGACAACACGTTCGATGAAGTGGTGCTGAAATCGGCCGAGCCCGTCGTCGTCGATTTCTTCGCGGAGTGGTGCGGCCCGTGCAAGGCGATGGCGCCGACGCTCGATGCCGTTGCCGCTGACCTGAAGGGCAAGGTCAAGGTCGTCAAGGTGGACGTGGACAAGAGCCCCGCCATCACGACGAAGTATGGGATCCAGGCCATGCCCACGCTGATCGTGTTCCACGGCGGCGAGGTGAAGGCCCGCCAATCGGGTGCTATGGTTCAGAAGAAGCGTCTGGAAGATTTCATCAACAGCGCGCTTGTCTGAACCGTTGCGTTTTCAATGAGAGAAGATCGCGCAGCGCAAGCGGCGCGGTCTTTTTTGTTCATTCAATTGCCCTGGGCTTCGACGCCCTCCTGGCGCGCAAGAACATGGCCCGCCAGATAGAGCGACCCGCAGATGAGGACGCGCTTTGCGGAAGCGTCCAGCATTTCAATACGCTTCAAGGCACTCTCCACGTCGGGTGCGGTTTCGGCGGAAAGCTCGGCCCTCGCCGCAACATCGGCCAGTGCCTCTGGGGCGTAAGGTGCTTCATGGGCACCGGGGATCGGAATCGCGACCAGATGCCGGACCAGTCCCCGAAACGGCGACAGGAAACCTGCCGCGTCCTTGAGGCCCATCATCCCGCAGACGAGATAGACGGGCTTCGGTGCCCGGTCTTCCAGATCGGCCAGAGTCTGCGCAAGGGCAGATCCGGCGGACGGATTGTGGCCGCCATCGAGCCAGAGCTCCGACGAACGACCCAGAAGTTCAGGCAGCGGCCCGGCATCAAGCCGTTGCATTCGCGCCGGCCATTTCGCCGTCAAAAGGCCACGCTCGATTGCGGCCTCGTTCTGCCGCAACTCATCGAGTTGCAATGCAGCCGCCACGGCCGTTCCTGCGTTGACGATCTGGTGACGCCCGATCAGAGCGGGCAGCGGCAGGTCGAG
Organism: Hyphomicrobium sp.; assembly: GCA_025458125.1. Lineage (GTDB taxonomy): Bacteria > Pseudomonadota > Alphaproteobacteria > Rhizobiales > Hyphomicrobiaceae > JAGVSR01. Next base: position 2,459 of record JALOTA010000019.1, on the reverse strand, counting down.
AACATGCGTCTCGGTTTGGACGACGAGCCGTCCGTTCTGTTCGAAGGCATCGAAATCCTCGCCACAGACCACCAGATGGGCACCGACGCGGGCCGCCGTCTGACGGATGACGTCGAGGGCTTCGTCTTCCTGACGCGATACGATGCACGTCACGCCAGGCTTCAGGATTCCGGCCTTTTCACCCGCGATCTTCGCAATGGTGGAGCCGAGTTTTTCTGCATGATCCATCGACACGGGCGTGATGATGGTGAGAGCTGGCCGTTTCACAACGTTGGTTGCGTCGAGCCGTCCTCCGAGCCCCACTTCCAGAAGCAGCACATCGGCGGGCGTCTCGGCGAAGGCGAGGAATGCGGCAGCGGTGGTGATCTCGAATTGAGTGATGTCGTCGCCGTCGTTCACGGCCTGGGTACGGGTCAGGACATCGACCAGTTGATCCTCTCCGATGGGGCGTGAGACGCAATCGGGGCCTGCCAACTCGATGCGCTCGTGGAAGCGGACGAGGTGCGGCGACGTGTAGACGTGCACGCGAAGTCCCGCCGCGGACAGCATCGCCTTCAGGAAGGCCGTGGTCGATCCCTTGCCATTGGTGCCTGCAATATGAATGACCGGTGGCAGGTTTTCGTGGGGATCACCGAGTTTCTTCAGCAGCCGTTCGATGCGGCCGAGCGACAGATCGATGAGCTTCGGATGCAGAAGCTTCAGGTCGGCCAGGAGCTTGTCGCTCTTTCGCATGGCAGGTTCGATCGCAAGGCTCGGCGGCGTTTGGGCGACGGCCCATCTTCTAATGGGCGTTCGCGTGTCCACTGTCTACGGCGAGGTTCATTCAATCTGACCGGGCAGGGAGGCCGGCGAAACCCTCTCCATCTCGAAACGCCAGTTTATGGTCAGTTGACGGGAGGGGTCTCTCCAGCGGGACTTTTCGTCTTTTTTGCCGATGCGCCGTCGCGCCCGGTGACGGCCTTTGCGTCCGTCGCCACCTCTGGCCCTGTTGCAGTTTCCATCGGTTGCGGCTCGACATCTCCCACGGCGCTTTCGCGCGCCGCATTCTCCATGAGGCGCGCGTTGATGGGCTGGCGGCTGTTCGCCCGCCTCGTTTTCGTGCCCCCGTTCATGAGAACGCGACAGATGCGTGACAGCGTCTCTCGCATCTTGTGGCGATGCACCACCATGTCGATCATGCCGTGCTCGAGCAGATACTCGGAGCGCTGGAAGCCGTCGGGTAGTTGCTCGCGAATGGTCTGTTGAATGACGCGCGGGCCGGCGAAGCAGATGAGGGCGCCGGGCTCAGCGATATGGATATCGCCCAGCATGGCATACGACGCGGTCACCCCGCCCGTGGTCGGATCGGTGAGGACGACGACGTAGGGCAAGCCGGCCTCGCGCAATCGCTGGACGGCAATCGTCGTGCGCGGCATCTGCATCAGCGAGAGGATGCCCTCCTGCATGCGAGCGCCACCCGAAGCGGCGAACAGGATGAAAGGTGTTCCCTTCTCTAACGCGCGGGTCAGCCCCGTGATGACGGCTTCGCCCGCAGCCATGCCGAGCGATCCACCCATGAAATCGAAGTCCTGAGCGGCCGCCACGACCGGCTGGCCGTCGAGCTTGCCCTCGCCGATAAGAACGGCGTCTTCGAGATTGGTTTTCGCCTTCGCGTCCTTGAGGCGCTCGGTGTACTTGCGGCCGTCGCGAAACTTGAGCGGATCCTGCGGGACTCCGGGGACCGGCACATTCTCGTAGGCGCCGCCGTCGAAGAGCGCCGTCAGACGGGCTTTCGCCCCCATCCGCATGTGATACCCGGAGCCGGGCACGACGAACTGGTTCGATTCCAGGTCCTTGTAAAAGACCATCTGGCCGCTCTCCGGGCACTTGACCCAGAGATTGTCGGGCACTTCGCGCTTCGTTGTGAGGAAGCTGCGAATCTTAGGCCGAACGACGTTGTTGATCCAGTTCACGTTGTTCTCGCTCCTCGAGGAGTCCGGAGACAATTCAAGTTGCACATTACATAGCACGCCGAAGGCGGCGCCATCAGGGCTCGGGCGTCACAATCTGTGCAGAGTTTACCGTTGGTTAGGACGGCAGCACGGTGTGGTCCACAGCAAGGGCTATTTCTGCAGGGCGCCGCTCAGGCTCTTAACCAGTTGTAGAACCCCCGCCACTGTCGTTCCAGTGGGTTTGCCGTCCTTGTCCAGGCTTTCGGCGATCTTGTTGACCAGGGCGGAGCCCACCACCACGCCGTCGCCGTGGCTGGCTAGATCGCGGGCCTGATCGGGCGTCTTGACGCCAAAGCCAATCGCAACCGGCAGCGGAGTCGCTTTCTTGATGCGGGCAACGTGCTGGCCGACATCGGTGGCCTTGGCCGATCCGGCCCCGGTGATCCCGGTGATCGACACGTAGTAGACGAAGCCGGATGTATTCTGAAGAACGGCCGGCAAGCGCTTGTCGTCGGTCGTGGGTGTGGC
>JALOTA010000166.1 GCA_025458125.1 Hyphomicrobium sp. | reverse complement strand
GCGGGCTTCTCGGGCGTTGCCGCGGTGTTCCTCGTCAACCTGTTCGTTACACCTACGGATGCGCTGCTGACCGAAGTCACCAATGATGCGATCCGGACCGTCAATCCGAACCTGCAGATCACGCTCGTCGGCAATCTTTATTTCATGATCGTCTCTTCCATCCTCATGGCGATCATCTGCACGGTCATTACAGAGCGCTTCGTCGAGCCACGGCTTGGTCCCTACGCCGGCGATGTGAAGTTAGAAGAAGGACAAGAAGAACTCTCCGAAAGCCAGCAGCGCGGCCTTAGATATGCCGGATGGGCGTTTCTAGCGTTCGTGCTCATCGTCGCCGCGCTCACGGCTCCACCTGTTCCCATGGGCATCCTTCGCAACCAGACGACCGGCGGTATCATGTCCGGCTCACCGTTCATGAGCGCGTTGATCGTGTTGATCAGCCTTCTATTCCTGGTGCTCGGCTATGCCTATGGCCGCGGCGCCGGCACCATCGAGAACGCAACCGCCGCCATCGGGCTCGTCACCAAGACCTGGAGCAACCTGGCCGGCATGATCTTCCTGCTGTTCGTGATTGCGAACTTCATCGCCTTCTTCAACTGGACGAACCTCGCGACGGTCATGGCGGTCAACCTCGCCGATTTCCTTAAGAACGTGCCGATCGGTGCGACGGGGTACATCATCCTGTTCGTCATCGTGGTCGCTCTGATCGACGTCATCCTGACCGGCGCGCTGGCCAAATGGGCGATCCTTGCTCCCGTATTCATCCCCCTGTTCATGCGGCTCGGCGGCGATCCGAACCTAGTGCTTGCCGCCTACCGCGTCGGTGACAGCCCGATGAACGTCATCACTCCGCTCAACGTCTATCTCGCGGTCATGGTTGGTTTTGCGCAGAAATACGTGAAGGATGCCGGGATCGGCACCATCGTGGCCCTGATGCTCCCCTACACCGTGGTGCTGCTCGTTCTCTGGACCCTGCTTCTGATTGTGTGGAACCTGTTCGGTATTCCGCTCGGTCCGGGCTGAGGACGGACAATGACAGGCCCGCACACGGGAGCCGTTCGGTCCGCGATCGACAGGCTGAGGCCGCTCACACCGGCCGAGGAGCGTATCGTCGCCGACCTGGGGGTCGGCGAGTTCGACCGGCTGGGTGACGGGCGCCGTCCAGAAACGGATGATCCGTCGCGGCACGTTCGTGCTGCGTTTCTGCGCTTCCTCATTCTCGGGGGAGACGAAGAGCACCGGCCGCACGAAAAAGGAGTGCGTGTCTCCGGGGGCTGGATCTCCGGCGTGCTCGATCTGGAAGGCGCGCGGATCTCGCGGGATATCGGACTGAAAGACTGCCGCTTCGACGCCGTGCCGGTGCTGCGCTACGCCGTGATCGACAATCTTCTGCTCGATGGATCCTCGCTTCCCGGCCTGCAGATGGAGCGGCTCGAAGCGCGTGGTGGCGTGTCGCTCAAGGGAGCGGAACTTCGAGGCGAAGTGCAGCTGTCGGGAAGCCGGATCGGTGGAAATCTCAGCCTCGATGGCGCATCGTTCTCCTGTGACGGCCGGGCTGCACTGGTCGCAGACGGCATCGATGTGCGATCCGTGGAACTGCGCGGTGCCTCGGTCGCCGGCGAGACGCGCATGACGTCGGCTCGGATCAGCGGTGATCTCGATCTCACGGGGGCACGGCTGTCCTACCCGGACGGCGAGGCGCTGCATCTCAACCGCACCGTGGTGGGCGGCGGACTTTTCCTGCGCGGCGGGGCTCAGATCAATGGCGCGCTCGACCTGACCGGCGCCTCCATCGACACTTTGCACGATGATGAAGCCTCCTGGCCGGCATCTGGCGACCTGTTGCTCAACCGGTGTCTGTATAACGCTTTGATCGGCGGGCCTATGGATGCGCGGCGGCGGCTTAAGTGGCTAGCGCGTCAGTCGCCGGGTCGCTGGGGCGAAGATTTCTGGCCGCAACCCTACGAACAACTCGCCCATGTCTTCAGCGAGATGGGGCATGACGAAGACGCGCGTACCGTGCTGGTGGAGAAGGAGCGCCTGCAGCGGGGTGCCCGCCGGGCCCGCACTAAGAACCCGCTGTGGCGCTTTCTGCTTCGTGCCAAGGACCGTCTGCTCGGCGTGACCCTGGGTTACGGACACAAGCCGCTGCTGTCGCTCGGGTGGCTGCTGCTGTTCTGGAGCCTAGGTGTCGCGGTCTTTGCCTTCGCGCAGTCGCAATCCGCAATCAAGCCCAATAGTCCCGTGGTCCTCCGGTCGTCCGAATGGACCATGTGCGGCGTGCCGCGTGGCGCTCAGCACGAGGCATCAAGCTTTCCCGCATTCAATGCCTGGATGTATTCTCTCGACACGCTTTTTCCCGTTCTGGAAATCGGCCAGAAGGACTATTGGCGTCCCGATCCCGCCAAACCCTGGGGCTCGTTTGCCATGGGCTATTTCTATTTCCAGGCTGTCGTGGGATGGGCGTTGAGCCTGCTGGCAATCGCAGGCTTCTCGGGCCTCGTGAGATCGCGGTAGTGTGAAATTCATGGGTCTGGATCGCATCCGGCTGCGCGCAGTCCTGCAGGGAGTTCCAGATACCGAGCCCGCGAGTATTGGCGCGAATGGTGATGCCGTTCGCGGAGATATCTGTTCGTACTTCCTTCGTATTACGAGGCGCACATGCAGTCGCGCCGGACATCATTCATCACCATTCGGGCATGGGCTTAGAACCCAAGGCCGGCGGCATTTATATTTGCACTGACGAAACCGTGCGCTAAGACGATCGCAACGAGGAGCACTTCATGTCCTTTGCGATCTATCTCAAGCGGTTTGGTCTCGCCGCCGCCGGTTTGTTTCTGGCCGGCTCGATGCTTCTGGCGCCGGCCTTCGCCGAGGAGAATGCACTTTTTCCCGTAGACACCTCCAGTCCGCGCGCAACCATGCAGACGCTTCAAATGCTTGTCGCGGCGATGGAGAATACGATATCATCGGACACTGCTCCGAAAGGGCCGCAGCAACAACAGGCCGAAATGTTTCGCCTGATGCAGAAGCTCACCTCGTTGCTTGACCTGAGCAATATTTCGCCGGCGAACCGCCGCGATACGGCACGCGATACCATCGCCTTTCTGGTCGACGTCATTCGCCGCCTCGATGTCCCGCCGATTGCGGAAATTCCTGGCGCCGACCAATTCCCCGACGTCACCAAGCCTGGAAGTTGGACCATTCCTGGTAGCGAAATCACAATCAGTCGCGTGATGTCCGGGCCCAAGGCCGGCCGGTTTCTTTTTGATTCCGACACCGTCGCGCGCTCGCGAGAGTTCTATTCTGTGCTGAAACACTTTCCCTTGAGGGTGCCGGCTCTGATTCCGAGCTGGCGTGAGCGGCAAATTCAGATCCACGGCTGGATGATTTCCGGGAACGTGGTCGACGCTCTGCCGCGTCCGTTGAAGCGGCCTTTCCTGGATACGCCTATCTGGAAGATCCTCTCCTCTCTCAGCATCATTTTGGTTCTCGGTGGAACTCTGATCGCGTTGTCCAGGCTGACGCGCCCTAATGCAGGGTCTCATACCTACGTCAGCTATGTGCAGCGACTTTTTCTGCCTCTGGCCGCACTTTTGGCGACGCAGGCCGCGTCCTACATCAATAACTTCCAGATCGTCACGATCGGCCGCTACTCGGCATTCCTGGATCTCGCTCTCGCTCTGGCGTGGTTCGTCGCCGCAGCCTGGGCCGCGTGGCTTATTATCTTCGCCTTCATGGAGTGGATCATCGCCTCTCCAAAAATACCCGATCAATCTCTGGATGCCAATCTGCTTCGCCTTCTGGCGAGAATCCTCGGGCTGCTGACCGTGGCTGCCATTGTTGCCTATGGCGGCCAGGAACTGGGGCTGCCCGTTGTCGGTGTGGTTGCGGGTCTCGGCGTCGGCGGTCTGGCCGTTGCTCTTGCTGCCCAGAGCAGCATCGAGAACCTGATCGGCGGTCTCAATCTTTACGCCGATCGCCCGATCCGGGTCGGCGACTTCTGCGATTACGCCGGCATCCAGGGGCACGTCGAACATATCGGGCTTCGCTCCACGCG
>JALOTA010000018.1 GCA_025458125.1 Hyphomicrobium sp. | reverse complement strand
TTCCGCAACGAAATGGTTCGTCGCGGTTGAGTGGGAGAATTCAGCTATGGATAGCTTGGACGATCCAAACAGGGTCTGGCCCACCGGCTTGACCATCAGAGAGTCCGAAGCACTGCATAAACACGTGATCGACGGAACGCGTGTATTCGGTGCCATCGCTCTCGTCGCGCACTTCCTGGCGTATCTTTATTCGCCTTGGCTGCATTGAGGAGGGCTGGACATGAACCAAGGTAGAATTTGGTGTGTGGTCAAGCCCACCGTTGGACTGCCATTGTTTCTGGGCAGCGTCGCCTTGACGGCACTCGCCGTACACACGGCGGTTCTGAACAACACGACGTGGTTTGCCAACTACTGGAGCGGCAGCAAGGCTTCGACGGCTGAGCTTCAGTTGAAGAACTCCACTGCTCCGGTCGTGTTGAAGACCGAGGACGGCAAGGCCGCCTTCGCCATCAACGTGACTCCGGCAGCCGGTGACAGCTCGTCATTCGTCATCAAGGTGGACCGCCTTCCCGGCGATCTTGCCTTGGCCGAGCATAAAACCGACTAGTCGAACACGGCAGCCATGGTACGAACCTGAGGTTCGGGGGCTCGAAGCCGGACCTCAGGTGCGCCGTGACTGGAGAGGAAGTGCCACTTCGGCGGCGACGCAGCCGTCATTCTGGATATTCGCGCGCTGGATAATCGCGCACCGGATAATCGCGCCATGAATCGCGTCAGCCAGAAACTCATGAAGTCTTGGGTCGAGCTTGGGACCCGGTTCCTCCCCTTCGCCGATGTCGCGAGCGAAGATGTACCCCTGTCGCGCCTTTTGCGGTTGTCGCTGATCCAGGTGTCGGTCGGCATGTCGCTCGTGCTGCTCGTCGGCACGCTCAATCGCGTCATGATCGTCGAACTCGGCGTTCCCGCCTCGATCGTCGGTGTGATGATCACGATTCCCGTCCTGTTTGCGCCCTTCCGCGCGCTCATCGGCTACCAGTCCGACACCTACAAGTGCGTGCTGGGGTGGAAGCGGGTGCCCTATATCTTTCGCGGCACCATGCTGCAGTTCGGCGGTCTGGCGATCATGCCGTTCGCGCTGCTCGTACTGGCCGGCCAGGGTCACGCCGCCGAGGCGCCTGTCTGGATTGGGCAGGCAGCCGCCGCGCTCGCGTTTTTTCTCGTCGGTGCGGGCCTGCATATGACGCAGACCGTGGGTCTGGCGCTGGCCACCGATCTCACCAAGCCGGAAGACCGCCCGAATGTGGTCGGGCTCATGTACGTCATGCTGCTCGTCGGATCGATGGTCAGCGCGCTGGTGTTCGGCTGGCTGCTGCGCGACTTCAGTCCCGGCCGCCTCGTCCAGGTCATCCAGGGCTCCGCCGTCGTGACGATCGCCCTCAACGGCATTGCTCTCTGGAAGCAGGAAGCTCGCCAGCGCGGCCTGGAAAACGCGCCGCCTGAACCGGGATTCCGCGAGGCGTGGGCAATGTTCGCCGGCCAGGATCTGGCCATGCGGCGGCTCATCATCGTCGGCCTCGGCACGATGGCGTTCAGCATGCAGGACGTGCTGCTCGAGCCTTATGGCGGGCAGGTTCTAGGCATGACGGTCGGCGAAACCACACGGCTGTCCGCCACGCTCGCCGGCGGCGGGCTGTTCGGGTTCGCGGTTGCATCCTATGTGCTCAGCCGCGGCGCCGATCCCGGCCGCATGGCCGCCTATGGCGTACTGGCCGGAATTCTGGCGTTTACACTCGTGATCCTTTCCGGGCATCTGCAACTGACTCCCTTGTTCGCGGCCGGCGTCCTTTTGATCGGCGTCGGTGGCGGACTGTTTGGCCACGGAACCTTGACTGCGACGATGAACTACGCCCCGAAGAAGCAGGTTGGCCTCGCCCTCGGCGCATGGGGTGCAGTCCAGGCTACGGCTGCGGGGCTGGCAGTGGCGCTCGGCGCTATTATACGTGATGTTGGAAAGGCACTGGTTCCCGGTCTCGGTACGGCCGGGGGCTACCACGCCGTCTATGCCATCGAGATCGTGCTACTTGCCGTGACTTTCGCGGCGATCTACCCGATGGTACGCGGCAACCACTTGCGCAAACACGAGGCCGGTCTTGCAAGTTAGCCTCGACCGGCTGGTCCTAGTCCTTGTCTTCGGGTGACGAAAAAATGCAGACAATCAGCCGCCTCTACTCAACGGAAGAAAAAGCTCGCAAGGCGTGGGATGAACTCAAGCGCCGGGGCTACCAGGACATCCACATCTTCACGCCACCGGCTCTGGCCGAGGGCGAGTCGCATGCTCCTGCATCGCAGAAGCTGCACGACGCGATGAAGAAGGCCTACATCCTCGGTGATCACGCAGTGGTCTACGCCGAGAAAGTCGTCAAGGACGGGGTGAGCCTCGTCACCGTCCACGCGCCGTTCTCCGGCGGCGGTATGGCCAGGGCCGCGCTGGACCGCCATGGCCCTGTCGACTCCGGCATCGCCGAGCCGGCTGATCCCATTCACCTGTGGGATGAGACGTCCCCGCTCTCGAGCGCACTCCGGATGCCGCTCCTGAGCAAGAACGAATACCCCTTTGAGACGGTGACCGGTGTTCCGAGCCTGACCCGGTGCGAATACATGTTCGGCAATCCAGCGCTGACCGACGATCCCGCGCCGTTCTCGACGAAGGTTGGAATGGCGCTTCTCTCCGACAACCCGACGCCGCTCTCGTCGATGCTCGGAATGGCCACTCTCATGAAAAGCGGCCCGCTTTTCTACAAGTGATCACGCGATCCAAATGCAGACACCCGGCGTTGATCAAGGCCTGAACGGAGCGTCGAGAGCCTTGATCAGCCGGGCGTCGCGTCCGTAGATGTCATTATAGAAAGCGGTTCCGTTCTCCGGGGCAGGATCGACTGTCCAGTAGAGGACGAGAACAGGCAACGGCTGGGGCAGTGCAATCGACTGCATCTTTCCTGCCGCGGCGATGCTGTCGATTTTCGAGCGCGGCCAGCCGAGCCGGTCGCCGAGGATGATGGACGCCAGCTTCAGTGGGTCCTCAACACGAATGCAGCCGTGGCTGAATGTTCGCCCCGATTTTGCGAACAGCTGCCGGCTCGGCGTGTCGTGCAGATAGACCGAGTACCTGTTGGGAAATAGGAACTTCACAAGTCCGAGCGCGTTCTTCTCGCCCGGCTTCTGCCGGAAGCGATAGGGAAATGTCGCCGCCGTATATTGGGCGAGGTCCACGCTCACGGGCCTGCCCGAGCTGTCGATGACTTCATAATTCCCTGCCGCTAGATAACCTGGATTTGCCAGAGCTTTCGGGAAGACTTCATTGCGCGTGATGCTCTGGGGAACCGTCCAGTCCGGGTTGATGACGACCGTTCTCATGGGTTCGGTGAAGATAGGTGTCTTCGTGTACGACTGACCGACGATGACACGGGTCGTCCAGACCTTCTCGCCCTTGAGAAACACATGCAGGTAGAAACCCGCCACGTTCACGATGACCGCTTCCGGGCCCATCGTCCGCAATAGCCAACGTCCCCGTTCGAGATTGGCGCGGATCTGAGAAATACGCGCAGAAGCCGGAACGTTGAGGACGGCAAGAGTTCCAGGCCCCAGAACACCGTCGGGTTCCAGGCCTTGCATCGCTTGGAAGCTTTTGACCGCTGCGACGAGAGCGGGATCATAGACATCCGGGGTGCCGGTCTCAGCCGGCTTCTGCCATTCGCCGGTCACCGCCAGCCGTTCTCGTAGTACCGCGATCCGCGGATCGCTCTGGCCGGGCTTGAGCGCCGGACCATCCGGAACCGCCGGCCAGCCGCCTCTCGCTTCATAGTCGGTGTATTGTTGAAGCAGTGCTTTCAATTCGACGTACAGCGGTTGCTTCAAGGTCACCGTGTCGATCAGACCGGCGATGTTACCCGATTGCAGGGCAGCCGCGATCGGCACGACCGGATCTTCCGTCAGAACGGGACGCGTGAAGTTCCAGTTTGGGTCGAGCCCGTTCGGTGCCACCTTGCCGAAGTAGAGTTGATAGAGCAGCCGCACGAACGCATCGCTCAGGATCACTTCCCGATCCGCTGCGTTGACGGTGGCTTTGCCGGCCCGAGCCGACTTCACGAAATCGGCATGGAAGTCCGCCGGCGCCAGCCCATCTTCCCAACTGCGCGCAATGGCATTTGAAAGTGCCTCGACATTGGCAGGCGTCCATACCGGACGGTAATTGAGCGCGGCGTAGAGTTTTGGAAGAAACTCCGATCCGGCAATATCCACTGAGCCGATCTTACGGCCGTCTGGCTGGGCGAGTTTATCGAGCCGGGCCTTGAGGGCGGCTTCGTCGGCGCTCTGGGCGAAAGACGGCAACGTGCTCCACGCAATCAACATGCACAGGCTTACCGCCAGCCACGAGCGGCGCCGCATTCTGAAGTACGTTGCCAATTCTCACGTCCCCCGCTTGCGGTTCCTATCCGCGTGGCATTGTAAGGTGGCTCCCCTATAGCAGTCCTGACCAATTGCGGCTCTGACCATTTTGGCAAATCGATGGCAGAGAAATTTCCGGCCGTCGCAAATCGTCGCCGACGATGTCCGAAAAACGCCGCTTAATGCGTGACTTCCTTGGGGTGTCGCCGGACGTTAAGGCTGTGTGGCGGGAATGTCCCGTGTGCGATTGCGGGATTGTGCTAGCTTGAAACCAGCGCGGCCATTTCGCGGCGCTCCAGACGGAGACCCGGCAAATGGACATTGCACAGGCGCATGTGCGGCCGGACGCACGATCGCAGCCGTTTCACATCATGCTCATCAAGCCGTCGCATTACGACGAAGATGGCTACGTTATTCAGTGGTTGCGATCGACGATGCCGTCGAACTCGCTGGCGGCTGTCAACGGGTTGGCGCTCGGTGCTGCGAGCCGGCAGTTGCTGGGTACCGCAACGCCCATCGAAGTGACGGCCATCGACGAAACCAACACACGTGTCAGGATCGATCAGATCGTCGAGAAATTCCGCCGCAATAACTTTTTCGGATTCGTGGGGCTCGTCGGAGTTCAGTCGAACGAATTTCCCCGCGCCATGGACATCGCACGGCCACTCCGGAAGGCCGGTGTCACGGTCGTGATCGGCGGCTTTCATGTGTCGGGCTGCCTGGCCATGCTGCCCACTGTTCCGCCGGACCTGATGGAAGCTCAGGATCTCGGGATCACGCTTTTTGCCGGAGAATGCGAAGAACATCTCGATCAGGTGATCCTCGATGCGGCAGCCGGAAAGCTCCTCCCGGTCTACAACGTAATGTCGGCGCTGCCTGGAATTGCGGACGTTCCGGCTCCGCCATTCCTGTCGGGCGACTTCGTCAAGCGTACCGTCGGCAACGTCACGAGCTTCGACGCAGGACGCGGCTGTCCGTTCCAATGCTCGTTCTGCACCATCATCAACGTACAAGGCCGCAAGTCTCGTTACAGATCGCCGGATAGCGTGGAGCAGATCATTCGGTCGAACTGGGCGCAGGGTATCAACCGGTTCTTCATCACTGACGACAATTTCGCCCGCAACAAAGACTGGGAGGCCATTTACGACAGGATCATAGAGCTGAAAGAGCAGCACGGACTCGACGTGCGCTTCATGATTCAGGTCGATACGCTCTGCCACAAGATCCCGAACTTCATCGAGAAGTCGAAGCGCGCGGGCGTCACGCGCGTTTTCATCGGGCTTGAGAACGTCAATCCCGACAATCTGATCGCGGCCAAGAAGCGCCAGAACAAGCTGACCGAGTACCGGCGGATGCTGCTCGCATGGAAGGCGGCAGGCATCATGACCTTTGCGGGATATATCCTGGGTTTTCCCAATGACACGCCCCAGTCGATCGCCCGCGACATCGACATTATCAAGGAAGAGCTGCCGATCGACGCTCTGGAGTTCTTCATTCTCACGCCGCTACCCGGATCGGAAGATCACAAAGTGCTCTCCGCTCAATCCGTCCCGATGGACTCAGACATGAACCGCTACGAGCTGGAGCATGTCGTGACCGATCATCCGCTGATGAGCAGGGCGGAGTGGCAGAAAACTTACCGGGATGCGTGGTTGCAGTTCTATACGCCCGATCACATGCGAACGATCTTGCGGCGCGCTCATGCCAGCGGGATCGACGCCAACCGGCTGATGCCCGTGTTGCTCTGGTTCTCCTCTGCCGTGGCCGTCGAGAATGTGCATCCGCTTCAGGCTGGACTCGTTCGGCGCAAGCACCGGAACGACAGGCGGCCGGGACTGCCACGGGAAAGCGTCATGGCATTTCATGCCAAGACCACCTTTGAAGCCCTTGGCAAGCTCTGGCAGTTGGCCAACCGCTGGCGTCTGTTGCGCGGCATATCCAGGCAGGTTGTGGCCGGCGACCCGCTGCGCAAGTACACCGATCTGGCATTGACACCGGTGCAGCAGGACGGGGTCGAGGACTTGAAGCTCTATTCCCAGACGGCCTCCGCCGAGAGAGCTGTGGTCAGGGAGCGCCGCGCGGCAGGACTGAGTTCGCCGTTGCAGGAATCCGCGTAACAGGCGTGCGCTCTTGTCCGGATCGCTGCACCGACCGCTCATGACGCGGAACATTATGAGATGGCTGACTTTTCAGGCTTGGGCGGCGGGCGGTCATAAGAGGTCGGGCGTACCGGATCTGAGGCGCGTCCGGTTCGTTGATCCCCTTACGTTGCGGTGCTTTCCCGGAATGTGTTACCGGAAGTTTCCGCGGAGGGCCCTGATGCGATTGAAGCCCAGTCTTGTTGCCGTTCTTGTCGCGACGCTCGCGGCCGCAGCGCCTGCGCAGGCCGGCCCGGCGCTGCTGTTCGATGCAGCCGATGGCAAGATCCTCTACTCGGAAGAGATGGACGATCAGTGGCACCCCGCCTCGCTCACCAAGATTATGACGGCCTACCTTGCATTCAAGGCGATCAAGGCCGGCCGGCTTCGTCTCGATGACAAAGTCATCTGTTCGGAACACGCCAATCAACAGCCACCGTCCAAGATCGGCCTGCCCGTCGGCGGCGAACTGACGGTCGAATTGGCGCTACAGGCGCTGATCGTCAAATCGGCCAATGATGTTGCCATCATGCTCGCCGAGAAAATCTCCGGTTCCGAGCTGCAATTCGTGGCCGATATGAACGCCGCCGCGCGCGAACTTGGAATGACGCGGACGACGTTCGCCAACGCCAACGGGCTGCCGGCCTTTAATCAGGTTTCAACGGCGCGTGATCTGGCCAAACTGGCGCGCGCCGTGTCGACGGAGTTTCCCCAGTACGCGCCCTATTGGTCGATGACCCAGATGCGTATCGGCAAGATCCGTCTCGCGTCGCACAACGGACTACTCAAGACCTTCGAAGGCGCGGACGGGCTCAAGACGGGCTTCATATGCGACAGCGGCTTCAACGTTGTGGCGAGTGCGACGCGAAATGGCCGCCGTCTGATGGCAGTTGTTCTTGGCGAACCCTCCGGCGGTGAGCGCAACATCCGCGCGGCAAGTCTACTCGAGCACGGCTTCCAGCAGTACGGCTGGAAAGAAATGTTCAATTCCAGCACGATCGATAATGTCCCGGTCCCACCAGAAGCCCGCGGTCCGGTCAGCGTTCGGGCGACCATCCAATCCTGGGACTGCGGGAATGGGCGCCGCAATCCAGCCGTCGAAGCGCGCCGCGAACGCATCAAGGCTGCCAAGGCCAAACGCGAAAAGGCCAAAAAAGCCAACCCGGAGGCCAAGCCCGAGGCCGTGGCGACCGGTGCTGATGCGTCCGCCGGTCCCAGCGTGAAGAAATCGCCGTCCGCGTCTGGCACACCGGCCGCAAACGTCACGGTTAAAAAGCCGGCGGCCTCCACCGGCGCCGGGTCGGCCACTGCAAATTAAGCCTATAAAAAAACGTCATTTTTTTACTCTAAGCGGGGTCATTCACTGCGCGTCGTCAGGTTTGGCGTCGTTTTTGCTTTTTCCCTCCCAAGACAATAACGGGCAGGGAACTACTCACGCATGTCCTTCGGATGGCACCCCAAGGAAGACCCCACTCCAACCCCTCGCGACGTCGAGTTCATGGCCGCTGTCCTGGAAGGCCGGCACGGCTGGCTGGCGGCCGATATCGCGGAGTTTTTTGCGACCTACCACAGCCAGCATGGCGACACGGGGAGGTCCTGGGCCTGGGCCGGGGTGGCCGAGCGCGTTCGCGAGCGCACGGTTCAACGCGTCGAACAGACAGATGGGCTCTAATTTAACGGGTAGCGGTCCCCGTCGCGGATGTGGTCGCTACATGGGTGCCGCGAGCACCAGAGTCCAGAACGACTTGAACTCGCTCTTGGGATCCTGCACGAGCGCCAATCCCATCTCGGAAGCGTCGGATAGCAGCAGGTTCTTGTTGTGGCCCGGGCTCGCCTTCCACCCGCGCATGACCTCTTCGAAATCCACCTGGCCGGTGCCGACGTTTTCTGCCGCCAGCCGCGCCTTGTAACCCGTGCGCTTCACGCGATCCCAAGGATTGGAACCGTCTGAACCGTAGTGGGATATGCGATCCCACTTCGAAAGGTCGCGGGAGTGGGCCTTCGCCGCCTCCGTCAATTCGGCGTTCAGCTTGAGCGGCTTCAGCTTGTTGTCGCGGCGGTACTGGTTGATGACGTCGCGCGCTTTTTCCGGATCGAGTGCCGTGGAGGAGTAATCCCGATCGGAGAGCATGCCCCTCTGCGCGTTCTCATAGGACCCCCTGGGAGCACGATCGTCCAGGCGGGCAACCTGCAGTGGCCGCGCGACAGACGGTTCGCCGCCGAGAGCGACAGTGGGCTGGGGACGCTTGGAAACTGCGGAGGTCTGGTCTTCGGCGAAACCCGAAGAGATGGCCCCGCTGTTCAAGCTGCAGGCCGCAAGACCGGCGGCAGCGGCTGCCGCGATCACAACGCGATACATTTTTCTCACTCCCGCCAGATGACGCGCGGTACACTTTTCGAGCATCGCAGAGACCCGTTAACTGCCCGTTAATGGTAAAGAGATTGCGAAGCTTCGCGGACCGGCAGTCCGTACCTCGCTTCGATCTCGTCCGCACGCATCAGGCGACCTATCCCTCTGACGCCTGATTGATTTTTGCCGAAAGATGGTGACGCGATTTTGGCGCACCGGCGGCAACATCCGGTCGTCCGGTGCGAAATTATGCAGATTCATCTGCAACTTGGCTGCACCGACCGTGTCCAACGGGACTCACGCATCGGCGGAGCCGCAGTCCGCCGGTGCCCACCCCTTCCAAGTGCGCCGGTTCTTTCGCAGAGTTCTGAGCCATGACCAGGTGATTCGTTCGCCGGGTCTGCATGAGGGAGGCCCAACCCATGCCCGCACGTGCCGGCGAGGCGGTGATAAAGACCGCCCGCGACGCCGTTGCCGGACCGATCGAGAACCTGCTGCTTGCGCGCATGGCGTGCGGGGGCGGTGCCACGCGCTCGGAACTGGTGCGCGACGCGGGCGCGCTCCTGCAGCACACGTTGCCGGCCATGGAGATCCGTGCGGCGGTGGAAAAGGCAGCAACGGCCCTCGTGCAATCGGGATATGCAACGGAGCATCGCGGCCGTCTGACCGCCACGCAGAGCGGCCGAGCGGCGGCTAACCTGTTTTGCGAGATCGACCAGCCCGAGGCCCCCTCCTGGGATGAGTTGCGAGATATCGCGCTCGTCGCCAAGGCGCTGGGGCAGGGCGGCGAATCGGCCTCGCGCAAGAAGAGCCTCGCCCGTCCGGAAGGTCTGCGGTCGTCCATCGTCCAGAAGACCTACGGACTGAAAGGCAGGAAGAACATTCCAGACGCCAAGCTTCGTGCGCAGCTTGCGCTCGTGGCTCTGGAACGTGCGTTCGGCAACAGCATCAAGACAGGCTTTAAAAAAGGTGCGGGTCTTCCGTCGAAGGCCGCCCGCGCGCTGGCAGGCCAGCTCGCGGCCTCCCCGCGCGACTTTGCCACCGACGCCAAGCTCATCGCTCAACTCGCAGCGGACGCTGTTGGAGCCGCGCAGACCGATCCGGACACCGTTCGGCTGGCGCTCTTGCGCCGCATGGTGACGGCGATGCTTGACGAGGCCGCTGCCTTTCAGCGGACGGCCACGCCGGCCCCTTCCAGGGCGCCCGAACGATTGGTGGATGCAGCCGCGAACGATGCCAAGCCCGCCAGTGGTCCGCCCCCGCGGCCGGGACTGCAGGAATTCGCAATCGCCGTGCACCGTGCCGCCGCCAGAACCGCTCAAGGCTGGCCGGCCAAGGCATTCATCTCCCAGGTCTGGGAAACAATCCACTCCGAACACGGTGTCTGGGCCCTGTCTGAAATCGAATTCAAGAGCATGCTGATCGAGGCGCATCGCCGCGGCGCCTTGGTGCTCGCGAACGCCGATCTCAGAAACAAGGATTTGCGCCACGAGATCGAACGCTCGGCCACGCCGGACCGCAACACCGTCTGGCACTACATCCGAACAGAGAATTGACGCGCGGCCTCCACCGCGGGGCGCGCATAGGGTATGGGTCGCATGGGTCTGATTGCAAAAAGCAGCGTCAATGAGCCGTCGCAGGAGTGGGCTGCCGATGAACTGGCGCACGCCTTCGAGCATTCGATCACATGGGAAGACGATATCTGGCGCGCAGATCCGGTCGACGTCGGCGAAGTCCATTCGAAGGCGCGTCTGAAATTTGCAGAAACTCTTCGATCGGTGCTGCAGGGAAAAGGTGCATCGAACCAAGCGCGCATTCTTCTTTTTCACGGTCAGTCCGGCGCCGGCAAGACACATCTCTTGCGCGCTCTGAGAACGTCCTGCCACCGCACGGGCGAAGCCTACTTCGGCTACGCTCAAATGACGCCGGACATCGCCAATTACGCCGATTATTTTCTCCGCCGCATCGTCCACTCGCTCGAGAAGTCCTTCGACCCCGATAGCCAGGGGGAAAGCGGACTGGCCCGCCTGACGGCAAAGCTCGTGTCCGACAGCGCCGTTCTGCCCGCCGAGGACTTGGAGCAGCTGCGCGAGGCGGCACTCGACGAAAACGAACTGGCGCGCCTTGTCCTGCGGCTTGCCGACGACATCGTGGCCTCTCCGAAGCTCGCGAATGAAGAGCTGGACATCAATATCGTCCGCGCGCTGCTCTACATGGAGCGGCGCGATCCGCGCATCGACCAGCGCGTCCGGCAATACCTCAATGGACGCCAGTTGACGCCGCTCGCGCATGCGGCCGTCGGCGCACTCGATCCCAACACCGGCGAAGATCGCGCCTTCGAAATCATCACGTCGCTCGGCAAGCTGATCTGGGCCGTCGAGAAGGCAGCGTTTGTTTTCGCCATCGATCAGGTGGAGGACCTGCGCTTCTTCGACGATGCGGAGGAGAGGTTCCAGAAGGCCGTGCGCGATCTCATTCAAATCGCCAACCGGTTGACCAACGCTGTCGTCATTGTCTCGTGCCTCGATGACTTCTACGGTCAGGTGCGCGGCGCGCTTCCACAATCCTACCTAGACCGGATCGAAAAATCGGGCCCAGTCGCGCTTCTCGAGAGCCGCACGCCGCAGGAGGCGCGCCTCATCATCTCGAAGCGTCTGCAGCATGAGGCCGACAAAGCCGCCGGTCTTGCCTACCCCGATCCGACCCAATTCTTCGGACCGCAATTCTTCGAAGAGTTCGGCGGCCTCTCGACGCGCCGGCTTCTCGAACACGCCCAGTCAAGGCTTCGCGAGAAGGTCAACGGCGAGCCGGACGAGCGCGATGAAACTTCCGGAGGCTGGGCTTCTACGCTCGCGTCCGTTCTTGGCGGCATTTTCGGCAGCGATGACGGCGGCCCATCCCGCGCGCCCACGTCTCCGATGGAATATCGTGACGTTTGGGAGCGATTCCAGAGCGCTTCCGAGGCGGAGATACCGTCCGACGACCGCGAAATGCTCGACACGCTTATGGCCGGACTTGCGTTGGCCAAGGACGAGTGGGGCGGCGAGATCGTGCTCGCGACCAACCGGCTGGAACTGTCGGACGACGTGCCGTCTTTCGACCTCGTCATTCGTCACAAAGGCTCCGGGCACGCCGCGGAGGCGCGGGTTTTTCTTTGCAACCGCAAGACCCAGGGCGGCGGCTTGAAGCGTCAGCTCGACACGGTGCTGAGCGCCATGGCCGGCAAGACGTGCTTCATGCTCAGGGCCTCCGATTTCCCGCCCAATGGCAAGAACCAGACGGCGCAGGCCATGCGCAGGTTTCGCGAGAGCGGAGGCCGCCAGATCATCGTCCCGATCCCGGACTGGGAACGCATCATGACTGTGCGCGAGTTCCATGCGCACCATCGCAACGATGCAGGTTTCACATCCTGGTTCGAGGAAGCGCGACTGCTGTCCAGCGTTCTGGTGGTGATCCAGCTTCTGCGTCTCGACTTGCTCGGCCGCAGCCTGCCGCGCACCTCAAAGGCCGACGAGATGAATCCGTCCTCGCCGAACCCGGCTGCATCAGAGGCGGCAGACGGCGCGGCCGCATCCGCGCCCGTTGGATGGACAGCCGGCTGGGCCGACGGTGATGGCGAACCTCTGCCCGATAATGACGACGAACTGCCGCTGTCGGTCATTCTCGACGAGAATGGCAGTGCCGGGTCGATCCTAGCGGGACGCGAGAACGGCGGACGCGCCAAGCCCATTACACTCAATAAGGATGTTCTGAAGCGCCACGCGGCCGTACTTGGCGGTTCGGGCTCAGGCAAGACGACGCTGGCGCTGTGCCTGATCGAGCAGCTTCTGCTGCAGGGCATCCCGGCCGTTCTTCTCGATCGCAAGGGCGATCTGTGCTCGTACGCCAATCCCGATGTCTGGCGGGCCAACGACGACGAGTTCACCGAGCGCCGCGGCGAACGTGAAAAGCTCGCCGATGCCATCGATGTGGCCGTCTACACGCCAGGACGCGCCTCCGGCCGTCCGATCTCGATCACGCTTCTGCCCAATGGCATCAACGAGCTTCCCGAGCATGAGCAGCAATTGCTGGCAAATCTCTCGTCCGCGGCGCTGGGAGAGATGCTGCACCTCAAGAACTCCGCGACCCATCAGAAGCAGTCCGGAACGCTCTCGGTTGCACTGCGTATTCTTGGATCGCGCTATAGCCGCGAAGTGACGCTGGCCGACCTCATCGCGCTTCTCGAAGACGAGGACCCAGAGCTCACCGACCTCACTCAGCGTATGGACCCGTCAGGCAAGATCAGGCGCGATCTCGTCGCACAGCTCGACAGCTTGCGGCACCGCAATTCGGCTCTTTTCGAAGGCGGCGGAGAAAGCCTCCGCATGGAAAGCCTGCTCGGGCTTGGTCCTTTTGCCCGCGACGGGCGAACGCGACTCTCGATCATTTACACGGGGTTCCTTGGCGACAACGAGAACATCCTGTTCTGGGTTTCGCAGTTCCTGTCCGAGGCGCTGCGCTTCTGCCAGCGCAACCCCAACGACGAATTGCAGGCCGTCGTCATGTTCGACGAGGCGGACCTCTACATTCCGGCAAACGCGAAGCCGGCCACGGCCGAGCCTCTGCAGAGCCTGTTGAAGCGCGCGCGCTCGGCAGGGCTCGGTTTGATGCTGGCCACCCAGTCGCCCGGCGACCTCGACTACAAGAGCCGCGACCAGATCACGAGCTGGTTCATCGGCCGCGTCCGCGAGGATACGGCTCTGAGAAAGCTGAAGGCGGCCTTCCAGAGCGAAAGCGGCCTCGATCCCGCAGCCGTTCTTCCGCACCAGACCGTCGGTGAATTCCACCTCGTGCAGGAAGGGCATGTCCGATCGATGAAGGCCCAGCGGTCCTTGATCGAGGCCGAGCAGGTGCCCTTCGACCGGATCGAGCAGCTCGCCTACGAGACAAAAGGTCAGGATGAAAAACAGCTCAAGCTCTTCGATGCGCGTTGAGCAAGGCCAGACCTATCGGACGTTTCCAGGTCAAGGATTAAGCATTTCAGGCACTTAAGCCGCGACCTGCTGTGTTGCTGCGACGCAGCATCACCTTCGCCATTGCGAGATCACATTATATCTTAAATGGGGTAAGTTTGATCCAAAGGCATTTTTTCCGTGTAAGTTCTTGTTAACCGCGAAGTGACTGGGCGTGGACACGTCGCGGTTGTGGTCCGAAGCGCTTTGGGAAGGCGCAGGGGACAATTTTAAGCCGGCCGAGGAGACCGGCGGTAAGCGTGCGGGGTTGTGTGTAATGGCTGGTAAGTCTTTTCTTATGCTGGTTCTGGCGTCGATGCTGGGGCCGGCGGTCGGCGTCGGGCTTTTCGTGCTGTTGAACGCGTTCTGAAAGATCGGACGCCGAATTGATTCCCGGACTGGGGCGAGTGAGCGAGAATTCGCACGCTCCTGCAGTCATACCCCATTGAAATTGGGCTTATTCCTGCCTGCCGGACGATGACCCGGCAGCGGTCATTGTTGTTTTGCCGCCAGAGGACGCCTCTGCGCAAAGGGGTGGAATCGTATACCGCCCATCAAAAGCCGCTCTTCAACGAATTGAGGCCCGTCCGCAATCCGGCCGGTCGCGGGGGCTTCCGGTTAGGCGCGAAACGGGCCTCGCATCGGGGAGTGGCCAGGAGGGCGGTTAGGCCAACCCCCATCCTGGTGTCGCTCCAGCCGAAGCCCGTGCGGGAAAGCTCGACTGGAGTGAGCACCAAGTCTCCTGTTTGACAGTCCAACCGGCTCTGATCCTTCGGGGCGGTCCGGATGTTTTGCCGGTGGTCTGTCTCAGGGAGCCGAGAACTCGATTTCAACGGCTGGAAACGCTGTCTATTCCCGCCAGTTGATCAATTTTCTTCGGGGGCCTTCTGCACGGCAGGCGCGCCACCCCAGCCGCGTTCGATGAGGAACAATTCCTCGACGCCCGAGAGTTCGCTATGTCCCGGAAGGTTTTTGAGGGCCGTGCCGATCATTCCATCGACCACGCCGCCGTCATTCTGGCTTGCATTGCGGGCGGATGCTGCATCCGCCCCGCCGGTCAGCACGGTAATGCGCCAGTCTCCGTCGCCCTCGCGACAGGCAAGCCCTTGCGGTCCCTTCTTCCGGCCGACGATCTCATACTGCCGGCAGATCTGCCCGTCGCCGTCCCGAACGGTGAGCACGGGCCGGATGTCGCCTTCCTTGACGAGCTTGTTGTCTCCCGAGGGGACACGTTCGAGCGTGGACTGCAAGCGGCCGGCAGCAATAAAGCCATCGCGATCCGCCACTAGAAGCGGCTCTTCGCCGGACGGCGCCGTGAGCAGCGCCGATCCGATGCCGATGCCGGCAACCAGCGCCGCGGCGTAACCCAACGCCGGAGTCAATCCGAACCCGTTGGGAAACAGCCGGTCGAACAATCCGGTCCGGACTGACGGTGCCGAAGCTTTGGCGGCAGGTTTCGTCCCACGAATGGTGTCGATGAGGCGATCAGGAATGGGCGCGTCGAGAATGACATCGAACGCCGAGAATTGACCCGGCCCCGTCACAAGAAATGGCTCGAGCCGGGCGCGCACCGCCGGATCGACGGCAAGAATGCTTTCCAGCCACGCCTTTTCCTCGGCCGAAACCTGGCCGTCGGCGTACGCCATGATGCGGGGTTGAAATGCCGGCGTCGGCGGCGATGTGCTGGTGGAGCGCTTGCCGCGCTCGTGAAAGACGGCTCATGACCGTTCCGATCGGGACATTGAGGATTGTAGCGGCGTCCTTGTAGGAAAGACCGTCCACGCAAACCATGGTGACGAGAACCTGCTGATCTGGCGGCAGCTTATCCATGCCCCGGCTCACGGCTGCGAGCGTGAGCCGCCCTTCGGTAACCGCGCGGCCATCTTCACCCATGAGTCCTACAGCCTCATCGATGTCGAGCGCAGGGCCCCGGACCTTTTCGGACCGCTTGCGGTCAAGCCAGAGGTTTTGCGCGATGCGATACATCCAACTCTCGAGCTTCGTTCCCGGCTCCCACTGATCAAGTCGCGCGAGCGCACGCTCGCAGGTGTCCTGAACGAGGTCGTCTGCCTGATCCATGTTTCTCGTGAGCGCGAATGCGAACCTGCGCAGGCGCGGCAGGAACGCGATCATTCGAGCCCTTACATCTTCCGTCACGGAATGCCCTCTCCGCGGCGCGTTGCCATAAGAACGCGGTTGTTGCTCGGATATTCCATCCCCCCGTTTGAAGGGAAGGCGCTATTGCGGCGCGATGCGGACACGGCCGGGCCCCAAACGGAACGAGGCCGCGCCATAAAGCAGCGCTAGCTCTCGGGCGGGCGGTGGAGGAATGCCGTCGAATTCCAGGCCGGGTTCGTCTAGGTCTATGGGAAACCTCATAAAAATCCTGACGGCTGCGATCGAAACGGTGTCGCGTCTGCCGTTATTGGTGCTGCGCTGGCTTTATGAATACGTTGCCTTCAACCCCCGGCTCGGACCGTTGCGGTACGTGTTCGTTGCTGGATTCGCCTATGTCGCGTTCGCTTTGTGTCTCGTTTATGTCGTGGCACCCATTCGAGCCGTAACCGGCTCGTTTACTGTGGCGGAAAAGCTGAGGTACGACGCTGAACGCTGGATCGCGACCGCGATCTATGACCGCCGCGGCAGTTTCGTGGGCACCTTCGATCCGCGCCTGGATAGTCTGCGGGACGTGAACTATACCAGCCGCTCGATCGAACTTGGCGACTACACCGCCAATCCCGACCACAAGTCGATCCCGGTGCGCGAGGTCCCCGAATTCTATTGGAAGTGCCTCCTTTATCACGAGGATCGCTATCTCGGCACCTGGCTCAACCCGTTCGGCATCGATCTTCTGGGTGTATTGAAGATCCCTCTGTCTTCGATCGAGCGCAGCTTAGCCAATGCACGCCCGTCAATCGGAGTTGGCGGCTCGACGCTGCCGATGCAGTTCGTGCGGGTGATCTATAAGACACCGCCGGATGCCAAAGAGGGCAGCATTGAGAAGCTGCGTCGCAAATTCGGCGAGTGGTGGCTTGCACCTGTCATCCACCGCGTTCTCACCCGTGAGGGCGATGCGGCGCTTAAGCAATGGGCCGCCAATCACATCTGGCTTGCCCAGAGAACCGGTGGCGCGCCGCTTCACGGCGTGGAAGTGACCAGCCGTATCGTCTTCGGCAAAGAAGCACGGGAACTCTCGATCGCCGAGCAGATGGTGCTCGCTTCCGCCGTGAACAAGCCGATCATTCTGATGCCCGGCAGCGACCGGCTGAATGTCGTGCGCATCGACCGATGGCGCTACATCACCGAGGTGCGCGCCCGCACCTGTGCCGAGAAACTCATCGGCGATGACAAAGTGAAGGCCGATGTCGTGTTTGAGTTGGTCGGTCTCGCCGGCGGCCCGCCTGATCCAAAGGTGCGGCCGCGATTGCAGGAAGCGTTGGAGAGGTTTGCGCCGGCACTCGCTGCGCGCGCCCAGGCCAATCCGGTCATCCGAGCCAATGCCTTGATGCCGTCCGCTCGCTTCGGCGTTCGCGAGGAAATGAAGCAGACCTACGGGTTTGCCTGGCGGTCCTATGTGCGCGGCGTGACGACGACGCTGGACACCTTGGAAAATCTCGAGTTCGGATCGAAAATTGCCCCGGTCCTCGCGCGCATCGATCAGACCGAGCGATCGAAGATCGCTGCCGGGTTTACGCTCGATCCCGCGCGCGCTGGAGTCGATACCAAGGTTCCCGACGTGGTGGTCGTCGCGGCAGACCACAACGGCGAAATCATTCGCTATTTCGAAACCGGCGAACGAGCCGCCTATTTCGGCGCGTCCGTCGCCCGCAGCCCGGCGACAGGCCGCTATGAACCTGAGCACGATCCGCGCATGATCGCTTCGACGGGCAAGATCATCGCCGCCATCGCGATCGCCAACACGATGCGGGACACCATCGAGAGCCCATATCTCGATACCGAGGCGCCTGCCACGGGGCTCGACACGTGCGCCCGCGGCGGAACTGGGAAAAAGACGCGCCGGGCGATCGTCGCCTTCGCCTGCTCATTGAACGCCCCGCTTCTCGACCGGACCGCTCGCGTCGGGCAGCCCCGCGTCCGGCAGCTCATTACGCGGTTAGGATTCACCATGCCGCCGGCGGACGCGTCGGGCTTCGAAGTTCCGCCCTCGACGGCCGCTGTCCTTGGCCAGATTTCGGGGAGCCCGCGGCGGGTTCACATGATGTCGTCCGTGGTGCTCGCAGCCCTCCTCGGTCGCGGGTCTGCTCCCGTGAAGTTGCCGACGCTGGTGAAGACCTACGATTTCACGGGCAAATCGACAGGAAACAATGAGTCTGGACCGCGCAACGGGGGCGTCGTGCCCAATGATGTGATCAAGCCGGCCGCCGTCCCACTGGTCCGCAAGCTGCTGGAGGCCCCGCTCTGCTATGCCAATGGCAAGACGCCTGCAGGTACCCTCCGTTCCCTTTCGCACTGGTGCGCCGCTCGAAGGTCCGATCTGCGTTTTCACTTCGCCAAGACCGGCACACAGGTTACCGAAGACCCCAACGCGACCGTCGATGTCTGGACCGCGGGTGGCCTCCAGTTCGAAAACGGCGCGGCCTATAGCTACGTCGTTCTCGTCGGCACCGGTTCCGCCAGCGAGCCCTGGGCCACGTCCCTGCACGCGGCCCAGGTCGCTGCGCCGCTGCTCGAGATCCTGCTCCAGGACCTCTCCGGGCATGCGCGCTCCAATCCGCAGCGCCAACTGCTGCCGCCGCCGGCATCGCCCCGCCGCTTGCCGGTCGCAGGGATGCAGAAGTCAGCAGGCCCAAGCCCCGGCGACGAAACGCTGCACAGTCTCCGGCCGTGATCAGGGTCCCGGAGCCGCGACGTGCCGCCACCGGCCCTTCGCTTGCGCACCGGCCGCTTTTCGCGCATGGAAGTCGCGATTTCATGCAGAAGTCAGCGACGGGGACGAAAAATCATGAAGCTCGTGCGGTATGGAAATCCTGGCGAAGAAAAGCCCGGTCTCGTCGATAACAACGGCCGTATCCGGGATCTCGCGGCACATGTCGCCGACATCGGCGGCGCGACCCTTGGGCGGGAAACCCTGGACCGTCTGCGTGCGCTCGATCCCGCTAAGCTGCCACTCGTCCCTGAAGGCGTCCGCCTCGGTTCGCCCGTGTCGCGCCCCTGGAGCTTCATCGCCGTCGGTTTGAACTACGCAGATCATGCCCGCGAGACGGGGCAGGAGATCCCGTCGGAACCCATCCTGTTCAACAAACTCGGTAACTCCATCTGCGGCCCCAACGACGACGTCATCTATCCAAAAAATGCCGACCGGATGGATTGGGAGCTTGAAATCGCATTCGTGATCGGAAAGAGAGCCCGTTACGTCGAAGAAAAAGACGCCATGGATTATGTTGCAGGATTTGCCGTCTGCAACGATGTTTCTGAGCGCCGGTTTCAGATGAAGAGAAATGGCCAGTGGATGAAGGGCAAGTGCGCCGAAACATTCGGCCCGCTGGGGCCCTGGCTCGTTACGGCCGACGAGATCGACCCGTCAAACCTTGCCATGGAATTGAAGGTCAATGGAGAGACGCGCCAGAAAGGCTCGACCTCGACGATGATTTTCTCCATTCCCTATCTGGTGGCCTACATTACGCAGTTCTGCGTTCTGGAAGCTGGCGATGTCGTAACCACCGGCACGCCGCCTGGAGTTGGGTCAGGAATGAAGCCGCCGCAGTACCTGAAGGCAGGTGATGTGATGGAACTCACCATCGAGGGGCTTGGCACGCAGCGTCAGCGGGTCATTCCTTTCCCCGGCTGAGGCCGCGTGCCTTTACTCAGTCGATTACGACGCGAGCCGCAGGCCGTTCAGCTTCTGCGCGATCGTTCTGAAAGTCTGGCGAAGTTCCTCGCCGCTGCTGGCGTCGAAGAAGTGCTTCGGCGAAGTTGCGCAGTGCTGCAGGATCGGCAGGACGTCACGCGGAACCTGGAACCCGACGGTGAATACCGTCACCCCGGCGTTCTTCATGTTGGTGCAAACCAAACGGGCCTGCGCTTCTGAATTGCCGTTGCCACTCTCGTAAGCCGTATTGAACATGCCATCGGTCATAAGGATTGCGACCTTCTGGAATTCAGGCTCGTTGTAGGCGACGGGCTGGCTGTCGCCGGGCCACAGCGACGCCCAGTTCGGCGAGAGAAGATACCAGGCCCATGCGGCACCCAGATGCCCCGCGGTCATTCCACTGGCTTGAAGGCTGTTGATCTTGTCCTTCAGCGCAACGCGGTCATTGCTCAGCGGCATCACCGCCGCCTGAGGGCAGCTGCTTGCGCGCATATTGAACGTGCCCATGTTCGGATTGGCGTCGTTGAACGCGTTCGTGCCTGAGCGGTCGCTCATGCATGTCGTACTGGCACCAGCATACGGCCGCCCTCTGCGATCGAACCGGGTCCCGATGACGTCGGCATAGGCGCCGCCGTTGACCGAGGTCGAAAATGGCGCGATGGCGATCTTGTGCTGGCTGCCGTTGGCGTTGGCGTCCAACAGAATGTCGACGAGCTCGCCGGCTGCGGTCTTCAGGTCTGCGATCTTGGTTCCGGCCATCGAGCCGCTGACATCGAGCATCATCGAAACCTCGACATTGCGCACGTCGTAAACCGCTGCGGCACTCTTGCGAATGTCGATGGTATCCTTCCCGACGATGCCGGCCAGCGTAGACGGGATTTGCAGATCGGCAACCAAGGTCACGCCGTGGTTCACGCGGTCGACCTGAGCCGTGATCTCGCGCGAACTGACAGGAATGGCATCGAAGTTCGCGTCAAAATAGTCCTTCGCAAGCGCCAGCAGTTCGGCGTCGTTAGCGCCGTCGAGGCGAAGGCTTTTGGCGGCAGCCAGCGCCGCTGCGTCGAGAGCGCCCCCGGCGATCACCGAGACGCGGGTGCCGCGGGCCATATCGATGGCGATGCCGATGGAAATCACGACGGCCAGCAACATGAACCCGAAGAGCGGGACGATGCTGCCCCGCTGAGAGGTTGAAAACCGGCGAATGAGCGAGAAAATGCCCACGGTCGTCTCCTTGAAAATCATTTTCATAAGATGCCGTATTCAAGAATAGGAGATATTGTGCCTTTCTTTTTAAATAAACTTTAGGAACTGTGGTGGGGGAAATAATAGGGCGGTGAATAAAGACTTAATGAACCGAATTGATACGTTGCAAAATGAGCCAGATTAAATCGTTGAAGCCGACCCGCTGGGACAAGTGAATGTTGCTTGGAAAGGCCGGCCGGCGAGGATCTTCAAAGGAGCAGATGACACATAACATTGCGCACTTGCTGCTGGGTGAAGGGCCCCGGCGCAAAGCGATTAAAAGGCGTCACATATGAATTTACGAATGAGATGTCGCCGCCCCGACGGCGGATCACAATCCGCGCGGATAAACTGCAGGCCCCGCGTTCGACGGAGGTTGATTATCCAATCAGTTCGGCCTGCGCTGACTGGATTCCCCCTGAATCGCACCGGGCGGGGGGGTGTCGGCCAGGTCTTCGATGAGCATGGCAATCCTCTGCCAGTCGTCGTCGGAGGATCGCCCAACACGGCTGAGAGCGGCCTCATGATGTTTCAAGCGCCGCAAAAGTTGCTGCTCCCGAGAGTCGAGATGCCCCTCTCCATGAACGTTCTCCAGACTTGTGATCAGTTCGTTCACGGCATCGACGTATCGGCCGTCGCGGGCGAGCAGCAAGGCTGGCAGAACGGCCTCGATCTCATCGGCGGCACGGTCGAGAGCTGCGGCTGAGTGGGTGTCCCGCCGCAGCATCTCCTTCGCACTCTGCAATTCGGCACTGAAGTACTGAACCTCAGTGTTGATGTGCGGCCCCATCAACGGGTCCTGGCATAGGCGGCGCAACTGGTCTCCGAGTGCCTGGGCGTGCGGCAGAGCCCCGCTGCGCACGAGATCGGTGTAGGCCGAGGGGGCCAGCCCCATGGACATCAGGAGGCGATTGCGGATGGCGACCTGTTCCAGGGCATTATCCGCTGGTGTGTCTTCCGCCGGTCCGGCCGCATTTTCTGAGCCAAGGTGCTCCAGTCTCGGCTGAGCCGCATCGAGCGCGGTCGCCGAACCGCCGTCGCGCAATTCCTCGCGACGGCCGCCCCATCCGGGTGCCGGTGAATACATGCTGCGAGCCCGGAGCCGCGCCAGGGTCTGATAAAGGTCGCGATGAATGAAAAAGTGCAGAGGGTCGGTGTCCGTTCTCTGCACGCGCTGATGAACCGATCCCGCGTTCAGAACCTGCCGCACGATGCGCTTGTCCGCATCGGCTCCAACGTCGCCAAGCTTGATCTCCGCCATGAAGCCATGCTTCTCGGTGATCGGGTGCATGTAGGAGAACACGATATCGATGCTTTGGGGAATGTCCGGCAGCAGGGCGACCGCAACGGTCTTCTCCATTTCCGCGAGCGTCGCGTGATGGGCGTTCGCGTGAAAGGATTTCTTCGAGACGCCTGAAAGGAACTCGAACAGTTCCGCTCGAACCAGATACCTGTCTTCGGCCGGGTCGTACTCGACGGCATGGATCGTCGCTCCGGCATTCAGCACGCCCAGGACACGGCCGGCACTCTGCGGATCCAGCCGCTCCGGCCGAACCTCCGCCATGAAGCCGCGATCGTTGGTGATCGGCCGCATGGCTGAGAGGGTAACGCGCGCTGTGTCGAACGTATCGGGCAGAAGCGCGTTCTCGATGATCCCTTCGAGTTGTTCGGCGGTGCGCGATTTGAAGGTCGGAACGTCCGAAAGGGGCGACCGCACGGCGTTTGCGCCGAACAAGCCCGACATGAAGATCAGGCTATCGATGGCGATGGCGATCGCCAACGCCAGATAGGCCAGGCGATTGCCGTCCTGGAAAGCGTTAATCGACACGACGAAGTTGTGAGCCTTGTCGTCGCGGTTGAGTTCGATGAAGTTGATCTTGGTCCGAAGTCCATCGGTATCCGCCGAGGGCAGCCCGCTGTCGGCGAGGCAGCGGCGCGCGAACCCAAGAAGCTCATCCGCCGATTTGTTGGCGTTGAGCTTTTCGCCGCCCGCGCAGGTGGCCGCGAAGATTTGCGCACCGGCATTGAGCGATAGCACCGCCGCGGCCGCCTCTTGTGCGCGATTGGGATCGCAATCGATGCCGGCAACGCGCTGGCTGGTCGTGGGCGCCGAGGTCATGGCGTTGAGAAGCTGCGTGCATTGTTCGTGCACCGAGGTCAGCGTATCGGCGCCCGGCTTCTGGCGGAATGCCATGAGCGCCGCTTCGAACTCCGGCAGCACGCGGGCAGGATCGACCTTCACGACCGCGGCCGTCTGGTCGGCACTGCCGGCGGACGCAATCCGCTGTTGTGCGGTCTCTGCCTCTCCCTTGAGCTTGGCAAGGCTGCCGTCGATCCCGGCGAGTTCCTGCTTGATGGCATTGATCCGGGTCGATGTCTCATCCAGACGCTTCTGCGCATCCTTCACGCGCTGCTCGCCGATCTTGTAGTAGTCCTGGAGCTTGTCGAGTTCGCTCATGCGCTGACGATAGATCTGGCCGCGGCCGACCTTGAGGGTTCCTTCGACACCCTTCTCTTCCGCCATGGCTTCCACGCGTTTCGCATCGACTTCCTTGGCGCGGGCATCCAGGTCGCCTTTTTTCGTCTGCAGTTCGGCGGCGAGGGCCGGCCGCTCCGCCTCGAGCCGGGCAACTTCTTCCGTCAGCGCGGCCTTCTTGAGGGCGAGACCCGATTGGCTCCCCTCGGCCGTGGCGATGCGCTCCTGCTGCTCGGCAATCGCACGGCGCCGCTCTTCCATTTGATCGACGTAGTACGCTTCGATCAGCTTCTCCGCGCCGCGTGAGGCGTCCGCCAGCTTGTCGAGTTGCTTTTCATAGGCCAGCCACTCCTGCGAACGGAATAGCGCCTCGGCCGCTTCGTTGCGGCGCGTTTCGATCGTCTGCCCTATGTCCGCGACAATGCCACCGACTTGGTTCTGTGCGCGAAGCTCCGCCGCTCGGACGCGCTCGTCTTTGGGGAAAATGGCATTGAAGCGGCTGTCGAAAGAAAAGAAGACCGACGATGCCATGCAGGCCAGAAACATGACCCAGAGCATGGCATTCTTCGTGATGACGCGCGCCGACTGCAGGTAAGGTTTCACCACGTCGCTGGCCGAATAGAGGACCACGAGCGCAGCGGCGAGAAATCCGGTCGCCATGATGAGAATGCTGTCGCTGTCTGCGATCGCCGCGGCACCGCCAGCCCCGCCGTCCCCGAATCCACCGAGCACGAAGCGGACGAAAAGATAGCCGAGCGCCAGAAACAGAAGCACGCCGGTCAGACCGCCGGCTGCGGCCTGAGCCACGCGCGGAAGCGAGCCGTCCTGCCGGTCCGCCCTCTGGCTCATGCCGGTGGCGAAGCTCTCGCCGATCAGCCATGCAATGATGAGCATGATCCCCTGAATGCCGAAGGTGACCATGAACGACAGCACCGGCTCGTTCGTGAAGTTCCGCATGCCGTCCCATGTCGTCCAGCCCGAAGCCAGCGACAGCACGATGCCGGTGGTGCCCAGGAGCGCCAGCCGCCAGTTGCTGAAAAAGACGTCTTCGATGGCTTTCAAGATTCGCGGCAGGACCCGGTACAGCGCGGCCAGCGCCAGCAGCAACGCCACGCCCGCGAAAATTCGGCCCGATAAGGACTGAAGGGCGCCGGGATCGAGAGACGTGAGGTTGGACCAAGCGCCCGGTTCGGTGCCTGGTGTCGGAACAGCATCTGCAGCCATCTCTGGATCCCCGGTCTTTCACTCCGCGCGGCCGCACGGACGAGAGCGGTTGGACGGCGGACCCCATTGTCGAGAAGTCAAACGGGCTCGAGCCGCCGATCCGTCGCGCGCGGAGTTAATTCAGGGATTTACGGCGTCCAAATTGCGGCGCCGGCCCCCGGCCATGAATTAAAGTTTATTCACGAGGCGTCGCAGCCAGACTGATGGCGGCTTGGAACCTATGGGCAAAGCGGCTCACCGTTGTTATATTGTAACTTCATCGGCGCTACTCACAGGTCCCGGGTTCGCGATCCCGGCCGCAACAGGCAGTGACATGAGCGAAACTCAGGTACCCGTGAAGGCTGACGCTTCCCAACGGTCCCCGTTCCCCAATCCTGATCAGCAGACCGCCAAGAAGATCGCGCAGACCGTGGAAAGGGCGGCAAAGGTCTTCGCCGACAAGAATCTCCGCTTCACCAAGCTGCGCCAGCAGGTTTTCGAGGAAATCGCCGCCACGCACGCCTCCATCGGCGCTTACGAAATCCTGGCGCGGCTGGCCGAAAAGGGCACCCGCGTCGCGCCGATCTCGATCTATCGGGCGATCGACGCACTCCTCGACGCGGGGGTCATTCACCGGCTGGAGAGCAAAAACGCTTTCTTCGCCTGCCGCCGGACCGATCACACGAGCAAGGGCCGGCGGCCCATATTCCTGTCGTGCGAAAAGTGCGGCGCGGTCGGAGAAGTCGATGGCCAGCGCATTTTCGACCTGATCGGCGAAGCGGCTCGCGGAGCCAAGTTCGCGCCCCGCGTGAAATTCGTCGAAGTCCAGGGGCTGTGCCCCCGCTGTGCGGCCGGTGAAGGCTGAACCGCCAAACGCGAGAGAGGTCGACGAAATGAACGGCGCGTCGCCACACGCCGGGCCCGCAGAGCCAGGAAGCGGCCATCACCACCCTCACAGCCACGGCGATGGCGATGCCTGCGGTTGTGGTCATGACCACGGCCAGGCCGCGGCATTCGATACGACCGCTTTGATCAGCGCCCGCGCTCTGACCCTGAAGCGCGGAGACCGGCTGGTCCTCGATCACATCGACGTGGATATCCACCCAGGCGAGATCGTGACCCTGATCGGCCCGAACGGATCGGGCAAGACAAGTCTGGTGCGCGCCCTGCTCGGCGTGCAGGATCTCACCGGGGGCGAGATCAGCAAAGTCGACGGCTTGAAGATCGGTTATGTCCCGCAGCGGTTCGACATCGACCGCGCCCTCCCGATGACGGTTTCCCGATTTCTTTGCCTCGGTCACAACTTGGACCGGCAGGCCCTGCTGGCCGTTCTCTCGGAAGTCGGCGCCGCGCGGTGCATCGATCAGCAGTTGAGCGAGTTATCGGGTGGCGAACTGCAGCGTGTTCTGCTGGCCCGCGCGCTGGCCACCGATCCCGATCTCCTGGTCCTCGACGAGCCGGTCCGGGGCGTTGACTACAACGGCGAAGCTGACCTCTACGCCCTGATCGGGGATTTGCGCGCCAAGCGCGGCATCGGCGTGCTGCTCGTCTCGCACGATCTGCACGTCGTCATGGCGCAAAGCGACCGCGTGCTTTGTCTCAACCGCCACATCTGCTGCTCGGGCGTGCCCGAGACCGTTGCCCAGCACCCCGAATACATGCGGCTTTTCGGGCCCGATACAGCGCGGGCATTCGGGGTCTACCGGCACCATCACGACCACGCGCACGGCCTCGATGGCCGGGCACTTCCTGCAACCGGCCACGACCACGATGGGGCCCCGTGATCGAACCGTTTCTTCTCCGCGCCCTGGCCGCCGGCATCGGCCTGGCGATCATTGCAGCCCCGCTCGGCGCCGTACTGGTCTGGAACCGGATGGCGTACTTCGGCGAAACCGTCGCGCAGGCGAGCCTCGTCGGCGTGGCGCTTGGTCTCCTGCTCAATATCGACGTCACCGTGAGCGTCGTTATCACGACGCTGGCGGTGGCCGGCCTGCTGATCATTCTTGGCCGGCAGAAGCTTGTACCGCTCGATGCGATTCTGGGACTGACGCACCACGGCACGCTGGCCTTGGGCGTCATTGCTACCACCGTTCTTGCCGGGCCGTCCGTCGATCTGATGGGCTACCTGTTCGGCGATGTCTTTGCCGTCACGCAGTCGGACCTCTGGCTGATCTACGGCGGCGCCGTGATCGTGCTCGGCGTGATGTACTGGCTCTGGCAGCCGCTGCTGCGCGTCGCCGTGCATGAAGAACTGGCTTCGGCCGAAGGCGTGCCGAGCCGCCGGGTCCGGGCCGCCTTCATTGTCGTGCTTGCCCTTGTCATAGCCATCGCCATGAAGATCGTGGGGATCCTGCTGGCCATCGCCTTCCTGATCGTACCTGTCGTTGCGGCTCGTCCGTTCGCGGCGACACCCGAAGGGCTCGTTATGGGGGCCGGCATCGTCGGCTCGGCCAGTGTCGCGCTCGGTCTGGCGCTTTCGGCCGGAGCGGATGCTCCGGGCGGGCCGGCGATCGTGCTATGCATGTCTTTGATCGCGGGATTGTCTCTCGCAATATCCGCCCGCCGGTGATCTGCAAGCGTGTCCGTCCGGCTGGCGGAGAAGCCCCTCATAAGCTAGGAAAAAGGTGCGTGACCACCTGTGCGGTCGAGCCGGCAATGGAAACAGGGACGACTTCATGACTTCCGACGGCAGTCTTTCGCTAGCACCCCGGCGCCTATCGGTTGCCGTGCCGGTTGGACGGGTCATCGTCGGCGGCGGAGCGCCTGTGGTGGTCCAGTCGATGACCAACACCGACACGGCTGACATCCAGAGCACGGTCGGGCAGGTCGCCGACCTCGCACGCGCGGGCTCGGAGATCGTTAGGATCACCGTCGATCGCGACGAAGCCGCCAAGGCCGTTCCGCATATCAAGGAACGCCTTTTGAAGCGCGGAATTGACGTGCCGCTCGTCGGAGACTTCCATTACATTGGTCACAAGCTGCTGGCAGAGAACCCGGCCTGCGCGGAAGCGCTCGACAAGTATCGCATTAATCCGGGCAACGTCGGCTTCAAGGACAAGCGCGACCGCCAGTTCTCCGCGATCATCGAATTGGCGCTGCGCTACGGCAAGCCAGTCCGCATCGGCGTCAACTGGGGGTCGCTCGACCAGGAACTCCTGACTCATCTGATGGACGAGAACGCGGCGTCCCCTAATCCCAGAGAGGCCCGCGAAGTGATGCGGGAAGCCATGGTCCAGTCCGCCCTGCTTTCGGCAGCCCGCGCCGAGGAATTGGGGCTCGGCGCCGACCGGATCATTATCTCGGCCAAGGTGTCCGCCGTGCAGGATCTCATCGCCTGCTACGAAATGCTCGCCGTCCGCTGCAACTACGCCCTCCATCTCGGCCTGACGGAGGCCGGCATGGGGTCGAAGGGCATCGTGGCCTCCTCGGCCGCGATCGGCATCCTGCTTCAGAAAGGTATCGGCGATACCATTCGCTTTTCCCTCACACCCGAACCGGGAGGCGACCGGACGTTGGAAGTGCGCGCCGCCCAGGAACTCCTGCAGACGATGGGGTTCCGCGCCTTCGTGCCAGTCGTAGCCGCGTGTCCGGGTTGCGGTCGAACGACGTCCACGACGTTCCAGGAACTCGCCCGTGACGTCCAGGACATGATCCGTGACCGGATGCCCGACTGGAAGACTCGCTATCCCGGCGTCGAGAACCTGAACCTTGCGGTGATGGGCTGCATCGTCAACGGTCCCGGAGAATCCAAGCACGCCGACATCGGCATCTCGCTGCCCGGAACAGGCGAGGCGCCCGCCGCGCCGATTTTCGTCGACGGCGAGAAGTTCACGACCCTGCGCGGCCCGCGCATCGCCGACGAGTTCAAGTCGCTCGTCGAAGAATACATCGAAGCCCGTTTCGCCCGCGGTGCGCCGAAAGGCCAGCGCCTGACGGCCAAGGCGAAACCCGAAGCTGTGGGATAGGCTCAACGGAAAACAAAAGGCCGGACCCTGGGCAGAGGATCCGGCCTCGTTTAGCCGCTTCGGGGGAGAAGCGGAGGGGCCGTCGCGCTCGTTGGACGGGGAGATACAATCCCCGCGGGAGAGAGAGGCGAGACGGCATGTTCGACTGGGCAGTCGAAAGGGTGAACGTCAGATACGAACTCAACAGGCGGTTGCGAAAGGCAGTTCCGGCTCGTCCGCCCGCTCGGTGGCCAGAGGGGCAATGACCGGGAAGGCAATGACGTTCGTATGCTCGGCGACGTCGATGCCGGCGCGGCGCTGACGGAACCAGCGCAGCGACGTGTTGGTCATGACGGCTTCTTCTTTCACCGGCTGGATCAGGAGGCCGTCTTCGGCCTCGAGATAGCGGCTGAGCCAGGCTTCGAGCGTTTCTTCGCTTTCCTCCGAGCGCACGTACCAGGTGTTCTCCAGGGGACGTGCCCAGCTTGAGCCGAGGCTCATGATAGCTTGGGCGACGACGTGCTTCGTGAGGTGCGGCTTGGCGAGATCGTAGGACACGAGGTAGGTGCGCATCGGGGGCTCCTTGGGCTGGAGGAGGGGGCTGACGCTATCTTACGGGGAACGCGGGGGCGGCTCCATGGCCGGGAACATAGGAAGAACATGCGGTGAATCGCGGGCTTGGTCCAGCAAAAGTTCTGATTTTGTTCTCTTTGGCTGCGGCGAAAAAAATACCGCAGTAAAAACAGAGAATTAGCTAGTTGTATGGTGGTCTTGTATCAGCCGAACAGAGAAAGCTGGTCCGGACTGCGGGTGCGCAGCGGCAGCCGCTTGTGTGGGCTGCAATCGACGTGACCGGCGAGCTGTGGATAGCGTGTGGAAAACTCAGTGAGTGCTTTGTCTCGCGCGTGCGGATAGCGCGTACCTTCCCAGATTTCGTAGATGCGCCTCGGGTCGCACGCATAACGGGTGATGAGAACCTTGGGCCGCACGCGAAGCCATCGCGCGATCCAGATTTCGACGGCGTCTTTCTCCGTCAGGGAGCGGGCCGTATTGAACGCGGCAGAGGACGGCGTCGGGCGGGTCTTGAAGGGCGGCGGCATCAGGAACTCTGTCGAACGCTTGACGAACGCAACGGAACGCGATTGATCGCCCGCAACTTCAGCCATGTTATGACCGCAGCCAGCGGCGAGCGAGAGAAATGTGATCCTTTTCCCGGCCATCGATCTCAAGGACGGTCAATGCGTACGCTTGCGGCTCGGCGAGATGGATCAGGCGACCGTATTCAATGATGATCCTGCCGCGCAGGCCGCGGCGTTCGAAGCTCAGGGCTTCACCTATCTTCACGTTGTCGATCTGAACGGTGCCTTCGCCGGTAAGCCGGTCAACGCTACGGCTGTCGATGCGATCCTGAAACGTGTGAAGATGCCGGTTCAACTCGGTGGAGGCATCCGCGATCTCGCCACCATCGAGATGTGGCTCGCCAGCGGCATTCGCCGCGTCATACTCGGAACCGTCGCTGTGCGCGATCCCGCGCTCGTCAAAGATGCATGCCGTCTTTTTCCGGGCCGGATTGCCGTTGGTATCGACGCCAAGGGCGGCAAGGTCGCGGTCGAAGGCTGGGCCGAAACGTCCGAACTCACCGCTATCGATCTGGCCGCGCGTTTCGAGGACGCCGGTGTGGCCGCGATCATCTACACCGACATCGAGCGCGACGGCGTGTTGAAGGGCCTCAATCTCCCCGCGACGGCCGAACTCGCCCGCTCAACGGCCATTCCCGTCATCGCTTCTGGCGGCCTTGCCTCCATCGAAGACGTCAAGGCGCTGATGCGTCCGGAATACCGCCTGCTGGAAGGGGCCATAACCGGCCGTGCCCTGTATGACGGCCGCATCGATCCCGCGGCAGCGCTGGCCGTCCTCTCGGCTGCCTGACACCATCCAGGTTTCAGATCATCGACCGGGCTATATGGTACGCTGGCGATCATCGCGGCCTGGTGTTCCTGCCGAAACATCGTCGGGACCATGATCGCGTATGGACCGGCGACGGTCAGGTGAAGGGAGCGGAACAATGACCTGGAGAAGCTGCCTCGCGGCAATCGCCTTCGCATCTGGGCTGAGCGTCGCATTTCCGGCGGTCCATGCGGGCGATGTCACCCAAGGCCTCATCCGGGGCGGCATCGGTGTCGCTGGCATCGAACTGGGCATGACGGCGGCCGAGGTCCGCGCTCAGCTCGGAGAACCTCAGATGGTCAACAAGGGCGCGGGCGGCGTTCCGGTCTACATGTCGTTCCACGCCAACGATATCTTCGGTGTCTATTTCGATGAGGCGACGGGCCGCGTTCGGATGCTGATAGTCGCCGTGAAAGGCGGCGGCCTGTGCACGGGGTACGGGGCGTGCCTCTACCGGGAAGGCGATCTAGAAAAGGTAAAGAAGCACTACGGCAAGAAGCTTCTTCGCTTCACCGATCGCGACGGGTCGGTCACTTATCGCCGCCTCGTGCCCATGAGTCCGCGCAACGTCATGGTCGAATTCATGCCGGCCGAGGACACGAACGCCATCGTTCAGGTCGAAATGCTCTACTGGGACGGCAAGATCACGGACAGCGCGTTAGATTGAGACTATCGTACGACCACCCGCGTTCCCACGGGCACGCTGGCGAACAACTCGAAGATATGTTCATCCAGCATCCGGATGCATCCCGAAGACGCCGCTTTCCCGATGCTCGACGGTTGGTTGGTGCCGTGGATTCGATACAGCGTGTCGTTCCCATCCCGGAATAGATACAGAGCCCGCGCTCCGAGCGGATTGGCCGGACCGCCAGGTACGCTGGCCGGCAAAGACGGGTCGCGCGAACGCATGTTTGGCGTCGGCGTCCACGTTGGCCAGCGGGCTTTGCGGCCGACAACGGCGTCGCCCTGCCATTCCATTCCCTGCCGGCCGACGGAGATACCGAAGCGCAGCGCCCGACCGCCGGGCTCGACGGCATAAAGGAACCGGTCGCCGCGCACGATCACGAGCGTTCCAGGCGGCTCCGGCCCCCGGAACGGGACGACCTGCCGGTGGAAGGCTGCCGGGATGCGCAGTTTATCGACGATACGGATGTCATAGGGATCGTCGGGAATGATCCCGATGTACCACTGCGCCGGTGCCGTCCATCCGGTTGACCCACAGGCGCTCACCCCCGCCAGCGCGATGGCACCGCCAAGAATTGCACGGCGGCTGCATTCGACAGGCACGCTCGATCCCCGCTTCTCCCTCATCACCGCTGACCCCTGCCACACGGCACGAAAGTGCGTTGGTGTGTTATTCAGTGACGGTTAACGGCGCCACGGCGTCTCGAACGAAACCGTTTCTGCACCCGCGCGATCAGACTTCGGGGCCGCCGTCCTGGTCTTTCTTGCGTAGTTCCGGCGGCGGTTCGCTTTTGCCGCCGCGCCACCATGTCTTGATGTTCTG
Source organism: Hyphomicrobium sp. (assembly GCA_025458125.1). Taxonomy (GTDB): domain Bacteria; phylum Pseudomonadota; class Alphaproteobacteria; order Rhizobiales; family Hyphomicrobiaceae; genus JAGVSR01. Next base: position 30,902 of record JALOTA010000018.1, on the reverse strand, counting down.
CCGCCAAAGCCGCACGCGCGGAATGTCGTAGGACAAAACGACGAGCCCAAGGGGAACCATCCAGAAGCCGAGGACAGGCAGGAATCCGAGAAAGCCGAAAAGGATCAGCAGCACGCCGATGGCCATTCTGGCCGGCGCCCAGTCCGGCAGATCATAACTCCAGGTCCCGATACGAATGGTACGCGCCACGGCCGCCCTCCTCTTTTCACCCGGTGGTGAAGATAGGGGCCTCCGTGCGGGTGCGCCAGCCGCTTTGCCGGCGGCGGGTCAGATCTTCCAGCCGCTGTGGATGGCCGCGATGCCGCCGGTGAGGTTCCGGTAGGTCACGTTCTGGAACCCGGCCGCACGGATCATCTCGGCAAAGCGAACCTGCTTTGGAAACTTGCGGATCGATTCCACCAGATACTGATAAGGCTGGCCATCGCCCGCAGCCAGTTGCCCAAGGCGGGGTATGATCTCGAACGAATGGAAATCGTAGATCCGGTCGAGAACGGGAACCTGGACCTCCGAGAACTCCAGGCACAGGAAGTGGCCACCCCTTTTCAGGACGCGGTAAGCGTCCGCAAGCGCCTTGTCGATGTGTGTCACGTTCCGGATGCCGAAGGATATTGTGTAAGCGTCGAAGCACCGGTCCTCGAAGGGCAGCGCCTCCGCATTGCCCTCGATCAGCGAGACGCGCTCGGACAGGCCCGCGTCCGCGACGCGCCGGCGTCCGACTTCCAGCATTTCCGGATTGATGTCGCAGATGACCGCGGTCACGTTGGGCCCGCCTTTCCCCAGGGCGCGAATGGCGATATCGCCCGTTCCGCCCGCAACGTCGAGCAGTCGTTCATCAGGTCGTAGCGCTCTGCGACCTTGGAGAAGACGTCGTTGACGAGGCTTTGACGATCTTCCTCCCGCACGTTGCGGAAGCCGAACGTCGTGCTGGTATCGCCGGAATTGGAATCTGATCCTGTCATGGCAGGCAGCATACGCGGCCGTGCGGCCGGCCGCCATGGGGCATCGCGCTCACGTCTGGAGAAGCGGATGCACCGCGCCGGACTCCAAATGATCCACCACAGCCCGGGCCAGAACCGGCGCCAGCAGGAACCCATGCCGGTAGGCGCCGTTCACCATGATGCTTCGGCCACCATCCACGATGCGCGCACGCGGGATGTTGTCGGGAAAGGCCGGTCGCACCCCCGCGCTCATCTCCAGGACTTGCGCTTCGCCGAATGCGGGGTGCAGGGCATAGGCCGCGCCCAGCAGTTCAAGCGCGGAACGGACGGTAACCGGCCCGCTATCTTCGCTTTCGATCATCGTCGCGCCGACGAGATAGCGGTTCTCGCCCCAGGGGACGACATAGAGCGGGTGTCTTGGATGCAGAAGGCGAACCGGCCGTGAGAACGAAACGTCCGCCGTTCGCACGAGCAGCCGCTCGCCGCGGACCCCGCGCAGATCCGCTAGCCGGTGCCGCGCGCCAAGGCCCCGGCAATCGATGATGATCGTCTCCCGGTCGCTCTCTTCCACGGCCCGCCCGAAATGCAGGTCGACGCCTGCATCGCGGCAGCTTTCCATCAGGAAGGCAAGCGCGTGCGGTGTAGCGACGTGCGCCTCGTTCTGGAAATACAACGCTGTCGAGAACCGGCCGGCGAGATCGGGCTCCAGCGCGGCAAGTCCGTTGCGATCCAGCGTGTCGTGGGCCTCGGTGTGCTTGGCGAAACGGATAAGGTCGGGCTGGTCGCGTGCCACCGCGACCACGAGACTGCCATTGTTCACGACGCCCGGATAGGTCTCGCGCCACAGACCGAGCCCCTCTATTCCCAGATCGCGGACGAGGGCGGGGGCGGATTCCGCTTCAACCCAGGGCGCGAGCATGGCTCCCGCATGACGGCTGGCGCAGTGCTGAAGAGGGTCGACTTCGCGGTCGACGAGCATGACGCCGAAACCGCGCCGGGCAAGCGTAAGCGCCTGCCACAATCCGATGATGCCAGCACCCGCGACGGTGACTCGCCTTCGCGCCATTTGATCAGTCTCCCAGGGCCGCGCCTTCGCGACGCGGATCACTGGCTCCTTCGAGGACGCCGTTGCGGACGGTGATGATGTTCAAACCCGAATTCATGAGATCGGCGTCGACGCTATGACCGAGCGCGCGCAGTTGCAAGCCGAGCACGACCGTCTGCCAGTCCGGTTCGAGGGAGGCGCCAGAACCCATGCTGCCAAAGTTCATGGACTGAGCGGCCTGGTAGGCGTCGAGCTTCCAGTCGAGCAGACTGACCAGCGCCTTGCTCACGAACATGATGATGCGTCCCCCTCCCGGCGAACCAAGAGCCGCATGCAGCCCGCCCTTCGCATCGAATACGATCGTCGGCGACATCGTGCTGCGCGGGCGCTTGCCGCCCTCGACGCGATTGGCGATCGCCTGCCTGTCGCGGTCCACCGGCAGAAACGAGAAGTCGGTCAGTTCATTGTTGAGCAGAAATCCGCCCGCCATCACGCCGGACCCGAAAACGCCCTCGATCGTCGTGGTCATGGCGACCGCGTTGCCGGCGGCATCGATCACCGAAATATGGCTGGTGCCGGTGGTCTCCAACGTGGCATCCGCGCCGTGGGCGCGCTTCTCGATACCCGGAGGCAATCCCGGCGGCGGGGAAGGCATGGCATGGGTCGGGTCGATCAACTTCCGCCGCTCCGCGAGGTAGGCAGGATCGATGAGACCCTGCGGAATCGCGACGAAGGCGGGATCGGCGACATAGCGTCCACGATCCGCGTAGGCGAGCTTCTGAGCCTCGACGACAAGATGCACGTCGGCTGCTGGCGGACGTCCACCCTCGGCCGGGCCGAGATCGAACGGCTCGATCAACTGTAGGATCTGCGCAATGGCGATGCCACCCGAGGAGGGCGGCCCCATTCCACACACCCTGTAGATGCGATAGCGAACGCAGACCGGTTCGCGTTCCTCGATCCTGTAGGCGGCAAGATCGGCCGCCGTGAGGTCGCTGGCATAATGCGGTGCGCCGGCAGCGGCGCGGAGTATCGTGTCGGCAAGTGCGCCCGAGTAGAACGCGTCCGGTCCCTGCTGCGAGATGGCTCTGAGGCTTGAGGCATACGCCGGATTTCGGACCTTGGAACCGGCAGCGAGCGGTGCTCCGCTTGCATCGAAGAAGAAGGCGCGGGCCGTCGCGTCGAAGGCCTCGATGCCGGTGAGCCGAAGCAGCAGATGCAAGCGCTGGGTGACCGTGAACCCGTCTTCCGCAAGACGGATGGCCGGTTCGAATAGCTGTGACCACGGCAGCTTGCCGTGTTTGTCGTGCGCAGACTTGAGCAGCTTCACGAGGCCCGGCGTGCCGATGCTGAGCCCCGATCGCACGGCCGTTTCAAACGAAATGGGCTTGCCGTCTTTCAGGAAGCGGTCCGGCTGTGCGGCGGCGGGCGCCGTCTCGCGGCCGTCATAGGAGATGAGTCGTCCTGATGTTTGATCCCAATGCAGGAGAAAGGCGCCACCGCCCAGGCCCGACGACTGCGGTTCGACCAGCCCGAGTACGAGTTGCGCGGCAATGGCTGCGTCGACCGCCGATCCGCCGGCGCGCAACATTGCCTGTCCCGCTTCCGAAGCGGGCCGGCTGGATGTCGAGATCATGAAGTTCCTGGCGCGCTGGAGCGAACCTTCCACACGGGCGGTCGCGGCTTCGGGCTCGAAGAGCTGTCGTTGCGCGAAAGAAGGCGCCGGCAACGCGAGACAAGCGAGGAGTACCGGCGAGATCCGCTTCGGCAGCCATCGCCTCAGGGACGGAAGGAATAAGAGCTCGGTCATGGACTTTGGTTGCCCGGAAAGTCCGCCCGCCGCAATCCCGGCTCATGCATGGCAAGAAAAAAAAGCGGACCCTCCGTGAGGAGGGCCCGCCTCGTCAGCACCTGCAGCGATGCCGCTTTACTTCTTCACCATCACGATGAAGGTGATTTCAGCGCCCTTCTTTTCCTTGCCCGCGCGCGTGATCTTTGCGCCGCACTTATAGGTCGATGAGAAGCCTTCGATCTTGCAGGTCTTCGTGTTCACCGTAAAGTCGATGTCGCGCTTGTTGTCGATCCGGTTGATGTCGATCGGATCGTCGACGCTCACATCCTTGTCGAAGACGGCGAGTTTCACGTTGACCGTGCCGGGCTTCACCTTCTTGCTGATCACCCAATCGGGCGTGATCGACGTCTCCTGCTTCACCGGCTTGGTGGCGATCGTCTCGCCATTGATCGTTGCCTTGGCGTAGAAATCACCCTTGGAGAACGCGTCGGGCTGATCGAGCGCGCGCACGCGCGTGATCTTGATGATCACTTCGGGGTCCTTGGCGGCGGCGATGGTGGCCGTGCCGCCCAGGGCGACGGTGGCGATGGTGGCCGTGCCGCCCAGGGCGACGGTGGACAGCGTGAGCGCGGAAACAATGGCGCGGAATTTCGACATGGACACTTCTCCAGAACAACTTGCGAGACTCGCGAGATCACACCGCACGAGGGCGTCGCGCCGTTTGCGGACGCAGCCTCAAGTGTCGATCGGCGCTGGACGCTAGCAGGAACCTGCCGCGCTGTGGCGAAAGAGCTTCCCGGTTTGCGCGATCCTCGCCGGGGCGTTGCGCTTGGGTGACAGGGCGTCTTCGGTCGTCGGAAAAAACCTCCATATCTTTCAATGGAAGTCCCGTGATTTGGGGATAACGCGCTCATGCCGCGGGTGCATCGGTCTTGGCCGTGCGGTGGCACCGCCGCGCGACCATCGCGGATGCCCGGTTGCGTTGGCCGTCTGGGGATCGGGCCCCGGGCTTTTCACCTCGTCGGCATTGGCGAGCGGGATCGGCATGTCGCTGTTCCATTCCGAGAGAAGGCGCAGCCAGTCGCTGCGATCCTCCAGTGCCGTCGCCACCACATGGATGATGCTCTCGTGCCGCTGGATGCGGCCGGAAACGAGTATCAGCCGCGCCTGCATGACGGTCTTGCGATACTTCTCCAGCATCTTCGGCCACACGACCGAATTGGCCACGCCCGTTTCGTCTTCGAGCGTCATGAACACGACTCCCTTGGCCGATCCTGGCCGTTGCCGCACCAGAATGACGCCTGCGACTTTCACGAATTGTCCATCGCGCAATTTGCGCAGATCCTGGCATGTCGAAACCCGTTCCTTGCGCAGCCGGTCGCGCAGGAAACTCATCGGGTGTGCTTTCAATGAGAGCCGCAGCGTCTGGTAGTCGTTCACCACATGCTCCGAGAGCGGCATTTGCGGCAACGCCACCTCCGGATCGCTGCCGGTTTCCCGCGTCTCATTCCATGAAAAGAGCGGCAGCGGTGGAGCATTGGCTAGCGCGGTGACTTCCCAAAGCCGTCAGCCGCTGCATCTGATCTTCCTGCAGGCCGTCGATCTGGCGCAGCCCTAGCCGGAGCGCCGGGCCGCTCTCCTCGCAGTTTTCCAGCGTCGAATCCCGCGCGCTGAAGTTGATATCGGCTTCGCGCGCCTCCACGCCGTGCTCGCGAGCGTCCCGCACGATCTGCGCCGGCGCATAAAAGCCCATGGGTTGCGAGTTGAGCAGCGCACATGCGAACGCCGCCGGATAATGGCATTTGAGCCAGGATGAGACGTACACCAGATGCGCAAAGCTCGCCGCATGGCTCTCGGGAAAGCCGTATTCGCCGAAGCCCTTGATCTGGTTGAAACAGCGCTGCGCGAATTCGCGGTCGTATCCGCGCGCGGTCATCCGCTCCACCATCTTCTCTTCCAGAAGCCCGATCGTGCCGCGCCGCCGGAAAGTCGCCATGGCCTTGCGCAGATCGTTCACCTCTTGATCGGAAAATTTTGCCGCCTCCATTGCGATCCGCATCGCCTGTTCCTGGAACAGAGGCACGCCCTTCGTCTTGCCGAGAATCTGCTTCAGTTCGTCGGCCGGTCCATGTTCGGGAGACGGCGAAGGATAGGTTTCAGGTTCCAGCCCCGAGCGGCGCCTGAGATAGGGATGCACCATATCGCCCTGAATCGGCCCGGGCCTGACGATCGCAACCTCGATGACGAGGTCGTAGAAGCAGCGCGGCTTCAGGCGCGGCAGCATGTTCATCTGCGCACGGCTCTCCACCTGGAAGACGCCGATGGAGTCGGCCCGGCAGAGCATCTCGTACGTTCGGGGATCTTCGCGCGGAACTTTCGCCAGATTGATGTCGAGCCCGTGATGGGCCTTCAAGAGTTCGAACGCGCGCCGGATGCAAGACAGCATGCCGAGCGCCAGGATATCGACTTTCAAAAGGCCGAGCGCGGCAATGTCGTCCTTGTCCCATTCGATGAACGTGCGGTCGTCCATCGCCGCATTGCCGATCGGAACCATGTCCACGAGCGGCCCCCGCGTCAGCACGAAGCCGCCGACGTGCTGTGAGAGGTGCCGGGGGAATCCGATCAGGTCCTCGGTCAACTCCAGCACGGTGGCGAGCAGCGGATCATCCGGGTCGAGCCCGGCTTCGCGCACACGCGTTTCGCCCAGGACGCCGCCCGAGCGCGTGCCCCAGACCATTCCGGCGAGCGCCGAGACCGTATCTTCCGAAAGCCCCATCGCCTTGCCGACGTCGCGCACGGCGGAACGCGCGCGATACGAAATGACCGTGGCGGCGAGACCTGCGCGGTCGCGGCCGTAACGGGCGTAGATGTATTGGATGACCTCCTCGCGGCGGTCGTGCTCGAAGTCCACGTCGATGTCCGGCGGTTCCTTGCGCGCATGGCTTACGAACCGTTCGAACAGGAGATCGATCTCCGCCGGGTTCACGGCCGTGATGCCGAGGCAATAGCAGACGACGGAGTTCGCTGCCGATCCGCGCCCCTGACAGAGAATTCCCCGCGACCGCGCGAACGACACGATATCGTGGACTGTGAGAAAATAAGGTGCGTATCCCAGGTCGGCGACGAGTTGCAGTTCGCGCGCGATCGTCGCGCGGATCTTCTCGGTAAGCCCGTCCGGAAAGCGCCACGCGGCGCCTTCCCAGGTGAGCGCTTCCAGGTGCGCCTGCGGCGTCGTTCCGGGCGGCACGGGTTCATCGGGATATTCGTAGACCAGTTCGTCGAGAGAAAACCGGCAGGCGTCCATGATCTCGATGGTGCGCGCCACCGCGTCCTCGTATCCGCGAAACAGCCGTGCCATCTCTTCCGGCTTCTTGATGTGCCGCTCTGCATTGGCCGCCAGAAGATAGCCCGCGTCGTGAATGGTCGTATGTTCGCGCACGCAGGTGAGCACATCCTGAAGTGCACGCCGGTGTGGTGCGTGATAAAGCACGGCATTGGTTGCAACGAGCGGAGTGCCGGCAGAACGCGCTATCGCCGCAAGCCGGCCGATCCGCGCACGATCGCCGCCGCGATAGGTATGCGAAGCTGCCAGATAAAGTCTGGCGGGAAGCACGCCGCGCACGCGCTGCAATTCGGCCTCGAACGTGTCGTCGAGCCGATCTGGCGGAACGGCGATGAAGATATTGCCCTCCGAGAGCGCAACCATGTCGGCAAGCTCGAGGAGACATTGCCCCTTCGGCGCACGCGCCTGGCCAAGCGAGAGCAGCCGCGAGAGCCGGCCGTAGGCCGCGCGGTCCGTCGGAAGGCACAGAAAGCCCGGAGCGTCGCTGGCTCCGGGAATGAAGCGCAGGCCGACCGCCTTCGCCGCCGTATGCGCGCGCACGATGCCCGCCAGCGTGTTGCGATCCGTCACCGCGATCGCCTCCAGCCCCGACGCCTTCGCCTGGGCGACGAGTTCGTCCGCATGCGAGGCCCCGCGAAGGAAGGAAAAGTTGCTGGTGACGTCGAGTTCCGCGTAACGCATCGCCGGGCTTTCCTCAGAACAGCCCGTGCAGGAACCAGCGCGGCGCGCCCGCCGTGTCTGCTGCGCCGTAAAAACCTTCGCGGAACATCCAGAAGCGCGCTCCGTCTCCCGTCTCTGCCACGTAATAATCGCGCGTCCTCTCGCGCTGGGAGAAGTCGACGATCTCGCCTCCGGTCCCGTCGTCTTCCGGCGGTTCGGTCTGCGCATCCCGGTTCGGCAGATGCCGCCACCACTCCGGTGCGATGCGTTCCGGCCCCGCTGCTTTCGTTACGGCATAGACAGCCCGCCGCCACGTGAAGCGAAGGGGCGGTCCGTCCGGAACCTCGGCCATGACGGCGATGAGTTCAGGTGGCGACAGGAGCAGGAAGGGCCGCTCACCCGGTATCTGAGCGAAACAAGGGCCCGGCTCTGCGAACGGCGCGAGCGGAGCCATGCGCACAGCCGCCCGTTCCGGAACGTGGCTCGCGCGCGGCGCCAGACGAAACACATTTTTTGCGCCGAGGCGATTGGCAAGCCGGTCGACGAGGGCCGCGACCGCCTGCTCCGGTGCGCCGCCACTCCGTCCGAGTGTGGTCTGTTCGGGATCGAGCGATTGCACCAGAACCGCATCGAGTGCCGCCACATCGATGCCAAAGCCGGCATCGATCGCGGCGATCTTCTCGTCGAGAAGCCGCATGAAATGGTCCGCATCCGCGCTCGCCCGCGCGAGCCCGGCGTCCGCGTGCGCCACCGTGCCGTCGGCGCGATAAAGCGTCAGCGCGATCCGGCGCGCTCCCAGTCCTGCCGCTTTCAAAGAGCGCGACAGATCCTCCGCCAGTCCGCGGATTTCCAGGACAAGGGCCTCCGAGGAGGCGAGGGGTTCCCCCCACGAGCGCCGTTGCGACAGGACCGGTGGCTCGCCGAGCCCCGCGCGCGGTTCCTCCGTGCGGCCCAATGCCTGATCGAGCCTTACGAGAACCGCGTCCGCCAAAGCCTTCGCTCTGGCCTGTCCGGCCCGGCTGCGCGAGGATGCTTCCGACTGGAAGCGCCGTTCCAGGCTGGAGCGCGGCAGTTCCGCCAGTTGCCCGATGCGCGCAAGTCCGAGACGCCGCAAGAGAACCACCGTGTCGGGCGAAAGCCGGAGCGCATCGACGGGCAGAGCCGACAGCGCCGCCAGGGTTGCGTCCTCTCCCGGTGGCGCAAGGATGGTCCGGCGCCTCAGCGTGGCAAAGCGCGCCAGGGCATAGGACGCTCCCGGTGTTCCCGCGATGCCCGCACGCGCCGTGATGCCGAAGGCCGACAGCCGCTGCACGAGATCCTCCAGCAGTGCCGCTTCGCTCCCGAAAAGATGGGCAACACCCGTCGTGTCGATCCACACGCCATCTGCGCCTTCGATGTTGCGCTGTGGCCCAAAGCGGCCGAGCCAGAGAGCCAGACGTTCGAGCGCACGCCTGTCACGTTCCGTATCGGCCGGATGGGACACGAGGATCGGCACCGCCGCCCGCGCATCCGCGAGGCTCAGCCCCGCTCGCAAGCCCTCTCGCGCCGCCCGGCTGTTGACGGCCGTGATGCGGATGCCGTGCGCGCCGCCGTCCACGAGTGCGAACGGCTTGTCATCCGGTACGGCGCCGGTCTGGTGCCGTTTCAGCCTTTCGATCGGCCAATGCGGCAGCCAGACGGAAACGATACGCTTCATCGGACCATTCCAAAGTCAGACCGGCCTGCATGGCAGGTGGCGCCGAGCGGCAGCGTTCCAGTCGCACGGCAAGCCGCGGCGCTCCTGGGGCACGAGGATCGAACGGGTGGACGGAACTCGTAGCCGGATCGATCCGCCAGCGGGTTGAGGTGGCCGCACTCGACGGCGCGCGGGCGGAGGTGAGAAAAAGAAGCGGCGTGGCTCCCTCGCTGGCTGCAAGGCTGAGACGCCGCGCCGGCGTCAGGCCGATCGAGGGTGTTGCACCGATGGCCAACGCAAGGCTGCCCGAACGCAGGGCCTCCTCCAGGGCCCACAGCACATCGTTATCGCGTCGCGCTTCGATAAAAAGGAACGACGACGCCTTGAGGCCGAAGCGGGAGAGACCCGGCGGATAAAGGCTGCCCATGTCCCGGACCGCGCGCGGTGATGCGCACCACAGGATGCGGGGCAGGCTGCTGCGGCTGCCGCACGCCACCTGATCGAGGCGCCGCCGTGCCAGCGCCAGCGTGAAAGCAAGGGACGCCGCGTGGGACGAAGCCGTTCCCGACCCCGGTTTGATCTCGTGGCAGGCCTCGCTGTCGAGCCCGCCGGCCCCGATGAGCGCATCCGCTTCCGGGGCGCCGAGCGACCAGGCCGCCGGCTCGGTGTCTGAGCCGCGCCGCTCCGGACGGCCACAAGCCCCAGGCTCTTCGTCAGGATCGAGGCGGACCTCGAGCTTGGGCCGCTCTATGGCAAGGATGCGCCGTCGCAGCTGTGCGAGGGCTTCTAAAGAAGAGGCGGGGGGCGCCGGAGCAGCTGTTGTGAGGGTGCTGCTCCGGCGCGGGGGCATCCGGGAGGACAGGAAAGCGACAGGGTGCGTCCGTCCGGATGTCGTCACAAAAGCATCTGAACCTTCGCTGGGCGGCGGGCATGAGAGCGGGGACGGGGTGTCGAGGGGATAGACCGCCTTGGCCATGACTGACGCTCTCAACGGGGGGTTCAGAACACGCACGCCACACACAATGTACATGTTTTGTTCTTACCGCCGCACGCGCCGGAAGGCAAGAAGAAAAAGAACAATACAAGAACATAAATAAGGGCTCAGCGACCGGAATCGCCTTCGGGCAGCCAGCGAATCGCCCTCAGGCTTCCGCAAAGCCCGGTTCAGTTTAAAGCGCGAGCGCACCTAAGACGGAGTGTTGGGCCGCGAACCGGCCCGCCAAACGGGCGGGACGGCTGGAAAGTCACCACCGAATGCTCAAGCCGTGGACAACTCACACATATTTTCGAACCACCCAATGCAAGTTCGTCGTCAGGTGTGGCCCGAAAGCTCTCACTTCGCACCGCACAGTTCGGATATACGAAGCCTTCACCATACAGGCACTAACGATAGGTTTCGGAACCTTCGAGGGCGAAACGGCCGATCCATCGTTGAGCATAAGACTGGAGTAGCAGCATGCGGGTACGCTCCATCCTCACCCGGACCCTGACACTGGTCAGCGCCTCCGTCATCCTGGCGACAGCGATGCCGGCCATGGCGCACGCCCAGCTCGTCGACTTCCTTTGGGGGGGCGACAGCGAGTGGGGCGGCCAGCGGTCGGTTGTGAGGTTCGATACCAAGTATCGTCCGGGCCAGCTGATCGCCTCGTTCGGCGACCGCCGGCTCTACCTGATCACCAAGCCGGGTACGGCAATCAGCTATCCCATCGCGGTGCCGCGTGAGCAGAGCCGCTGGCAGGGCCGCCTCAACGTGACCCAAAAGCGCGAGAATCCTTCGTGGACCCCCACGCCCGAGATGCTGCGCGAGAACCCGCGCCTTCCCGCCTGGGTCCCCGGCGGTCATCCCATGAACCCGCTTGGCGTGCGCGCGCTCTACCTGGGATCGAGCACCTACCGCATCCACGGAACGGACGCGCCCTGGACCATTGGTCAAGCGGTCTCAAAGGGTTGCATCCGAATGTATAACGAGGACGTCCTCGATCTTTATCCGCGCGTTCCTGTTGGCACGGTCGTGACCGTCACCTGGGAGCGCTTCAAGACCGGCCCCGCCGCTCTTGAGACAGCCTCGACGCCGCCGTCCACCGCCGGCGGCAAGGCCGCGAACATCGGCCGCAAGAACGTGACGCGGACGAAGACGGTTTCCGTCCAATAGCCAGACCGCGGCACAGCGATCCCGTTCGACGGGCGGCCATTCGATCGGCCGCCCGTTTTCTTTTTCAACCGGGGACCGCGCCGTCGCCGAGGCAGGATTTAAGGTTTGCGGCGAGGTTGGTCAGAAGGGCCTCGTAAGCGTCCGGGCCGGGGTCGACCGACGCCCCCTCCGGATCGAGCGTGCCGGCCTTGGAGTCCGTCCCCTCGAGTACCGTCTGCACGAGCTTCGACTTGAACTGCGGCTCGGCAAAAACACACACCACCTTGAGGTCCTTGATCTTCCGGCGGATCTCGGAGAGCCGCTTGGCGGAAGGCTGGACTTCAGGCGAAACAGTGATCGCGCCTGCCGCATGCAGCCCGAAGCGGTTCTCGAAATACTGATAGGCGTCGTGGAACACCACGAAGCCTTTGCCTTGCACCGGCGCCAGCTCCAGTTGGATGCGTTTGGATAGAGCCTCGATCCGCTCGACCGCCCTGTCGGCATTGGCCTTGAACTGCCCGGCGCGCTCGGGTGAGGCGTCGGACAGCGCCCGCTCGATCTCACGGACCATTGCCACGGCATTGCCTGGGTCGAGCCAGACATGGCCGTCGCGGACCGGGGAGGTTTCCGAGCCGTTCTCGTCGTCGTGAGCTTCGGCCTCGCCGTGCTCGTGCCCGTGCTCGTGCCCGTGCTCATGCCCGTGATCGTGAGCCTCGAAAGTATCGCCCCGTCGCTTGTCGAGCAGCGTGAGCCCGGGCGTATCGGCAAGGGTCACGACGGTGACTGATTTCGGCAGCGAAGACACGATTTTCCGCGTGAACGGTTCGATCTCTTCGGATGTTCTGAACACTACCCGCGCCGAATTGAGCGCCCGGGCGTCGGAGGGTTTCAAAGCGTAGCTGTGCGGCGAGGCCGCACCGCCGACGAGCAAATGCGGTTGCCCCGCATCGCCCAACACCTGAGCCACCAGAGAATGGATCGGCTTTATCGTCGCCACCACCGCCAGATCATTTTCCGCCGCGGCGCCGCCAAACGGAGCAATCAAGGCCGTAACGAGGGCCGTTCGCCACAGAACCGGCCGCACGCATCTCAGTATTTCAGTGCCTTCTGGACCCCCGGTCGTTCGGCGCATGACTGCCCCCCTTCATTGGCGACCTGCTTTTCGGATAGTATAACATCCAAATTGTGCCACAAGGCAAAGTTATGGCGATTGAGACGGGGCGGCCGGCCGCAAGGTTGCCATCGCGCACCGGGACATTGGTAAAGTCGCGCGTCGTCGCCATATGCGCGACGTGAGATGATCACGTGCACGTTCTGCGGGAGGCCCTTTTGAACAAGATGCAGTCGCGAGCTCCGTGGCGTTTCGGGTGGAAAGCCGTCCTCGTGACCATGCAGGCTTGCATGGCCGCCATGGTGTCCGCCCCGGCCCAGGCCCATCCCCACGTATGGGTCAGCGTTGCAACGACCGTGCTCTACGAGAACGGCAAGATCGCTGGCTTCCGGCACAACTGGACCTTCGACGACATGTACACGGCGATGGCCATCCAGGGTCTCGACAAGAACGGCGACGGCACCTACTCGCGTGAAGAACTTGCCGAACTCGCACAGGTCAACATCGATGGCCTCAAGGAGTTCGAATACTTTACCTTCGCGCGTCTCAAGGACGCCCCCGTCAAGCTGGCTCCTCCCAAGGATTATTGGCTGGAACACAAAGACGGCGTGCTGACGCTGAATTTCACTCTGCCCCTCGCGGAACCGGTGCCCGCGGAGACGGAAGGCGTCGAGTTTTCCGTCTATGATCAGACGTTCTTCATTGCTTTCGATCTCGCAAAGGAGAACCCTGTGCGGTTGAGCGAAGGCGCGCCGGCCGGTTGCACGGCGAAGGTCGGCGACGCCGAGAAAGACCTCGCTGATCTCCAGCGGCTGAACGATGCCTTCGGCGGACAACTCACCGCGGGCAATGCCAATCAGGGCTCCGGCCTCGGCTATGCGTCCACCATCCATCTGACCTGCGCCAAGACATGATGCCTCGCTTTGCAGCCCTTGCCGCACTTCTCGCACTGGCACTGATCACGATTGCCCCATCAGGGCCGGCGACGGCGCAGCATGGCGCGTTCGCCGTGGCGCAGGTCTCGCCCGACCGCGCGCTGACCGCAGGCCGTCCGTCGCCTTCCGCGCCGATCGCTGAACCAGGAATGTTCTCCGGGGTCTACAACTGGCTTCTCACCCAGCAGCAGCGTCTCAACCGCGAACTCGCCGCAGCCGTCAAAGAACTGAAACAGGCTGGTTCGTTCAGTGCCGCCATGGTGCTGGGGTTCATTGGGTTCAGCTACGGCGTGCTCCATGCCGCGGGGCCCGGTCACGGCAAGGCGGTGATTTCGTCCTACGTGCTGGCCAACCGCGAAACGGTGCGGCGCGGCATCATGCTGTCGTTTCTCTCCGCGTTCATCCAGGCCCTGTCTGCAATCGTGCTTGTCGGCGTTCTCTTCATCGTTCTCAACAAGACCAGCATGGAAATGACGGCCGCCGAACGATGGATCGAGACGATCAGTTGGGCGTTCGTCACGATGATCGGTGCGTGGCTGCTGATTGGACAGCTTCGCCAGATCATGGCGCGGCACCGGCCCGCTACTGGGACTGTGAAAACACATACACATGCACGCACGCCGCAGTCAGTTGGCGCCGCTGCCACACACCACCGTCATGATCACGCGCATGGCGGATCCGATCATCATCATCACGCCCACCATCATGCTCATGGCAGCGATCATGAGCACGGCCCCGACTGCGGCTGTGGGCACGCTCACATGCCTGACCCTAAGGATCTGCAAGGCGATCTCACATGGGGTAAGGCCCTAGCGATTGCGTTCTCTGTCGGCATCCGGCCGTGCACGGGCGCGATCCTCGTGCTGGTGTTTGCGCTGTCACAGGGCCTTCTCTGGGCCGGCGTGTTCGCGACCTTCGCCATGGCCATCGGGACGGCCATCACGGTCTCGGTGCTGGCGGCAATGGCGGTCGGATCGCGCGAGCTTGCCGGACGGTTGGGCGGCGCCGACAGCGGCTGGGCGACGACTGTCTCCTCCGCCGTGAGCCTGCTAGGCGCTGGCCTCGTCATGCTGATGGGGGCGATCTTCTTCGTGGGCTCGCTCCAGCCCCAGGCGCCCTTCTGAAGTTAACCACCAGCCCGCAAGAGTAGAAGCGGCCGCTCGCGATGGCGCGCATCTTGGATCGAAATTACGTCCGTCCCGATTTCGATCGTTTTTGCGAACCGTCATGTCCCGATTCCTCCGCGTTGCCGTTGCCGCGTCGCTCCTTGGTTTGTCCGCCGTGCCGGGGCGCGCCATTCTCGATCTCCAGACGTCGGCCTTGCCCGAAGCCCGCTTCGAACTTCTCGTCGTTGAAACAGATAACTGCATCTACTGCGGCCTGTTCCGCCGCGATGTCGCCCCGACGTATACGGCGTCAATCCGCGCACGATCCGTTCCGATGCGGTTCATAGATCTCAACGCTCCCGACATCGATGCCCTTTCGCTCTCGGCTCCGATCGAAAGCGTCCCGACGGTCCTCGTCGTCGAGCAGGGCCGCGAGGTAGGACGCATTGCGGGATATGTCGGACCGGAGATTTTCTTTCACTCCTTGAACACGCTTCTGCCCGAAGAAAGCCCTTGAACGGTTGCGTGTTACCGCAAGCCGTTGAGTTCCGGCCCATGATCGGCTTTGATGGCTCTTATTTTGCTTTCTTGCGGAGCCAACCGGCATGGATCGTCGCGATTTCTTGAGAACAACGGGAGGCTTGGCCGCCGCGGCCGGTTGTGCGGCCATCCCCGCCGCCGCGCAGCCGGTTTCCACGGCGGACCGGTCGGCAAAGTCGCGCGTGTTCGCTTGTCCCTGGTCGGCCAGTCCCGCAGGATTCGCCGATGACGGCCACCGTCTTGCGCGACGTCTGAGTATGCTGTTGGCGCCAGATGCTCTCGATGTTCGCTTCGCCGCGTCCATTCAAGCCGACTTCGTTTTTTCGCCGGTTCAATCCGACGTTCCATTGCACCCAGCATTCGCCTTCTTTGCTGGGCTGCCTGGCTACGACGCCCTGGCTCCGCGCGAACTCGAGTCCTGGTTGCTGACCGGTGGCGGTCAGGAGCTCTGGGACGAGCTGGGGACCCGGCACGGCTTCAAGCCTCTGCTTGCGGGGCATACAGGAAGAGATGTTGTTCTGTGGTCGCGGGTGCGGATCGAGAACCCCGAGGATCTCGTTGGACTGCGCGTTGTTGCACGAGGGCTTGATGCCGAGGTAGTCCGCGCTCTCGGTGCCGTTCCGATCACGGGCGATGATGCACAGTTGGAAGCCGCGCTTGTTGCCGAAGGCACCGAC
Source organism: Hyphomicrobium sp. (assembly GCA_025458125.1). GTDB lineage: Bacteria > Pseudomonadota > Alphaproteobacteria > Rhizobiales > Hyphomicrobiaceae > JAGVSR01. The sequence goes on along the minus strand of JALOTA010000018.1, from coordinate 14,949 downwards.
GCGGTCATATGGGGAAGTCTCGTTCACGCCAGCGCGTCTGGAATTCCATCGCGGTTTCCGTTTGCGCTCACAGGCGCGCTGGGCGCGGCCGGAAGCGCGCTCGTTCTGCGGATCGGCCAAGCAGCATGGCAGGACCTCACGCCCGCTCAGCAATCGGCTGTCGCCGCTGCTGCGGCCTCCGAATTCACCGCGAGCCTCGCGGATGCCGAAGCGACGCGCGGTGTTGTCGAGAGCGCCCTGACGCAACGGTTCGGCGTCACGTTCGCGCGTCCGGCACGCGAGTTCAGCGAAGCCGTGTCGCGCATTGCGACGGCCGTGATCGCACACGCAGCCGCGCACGATCCGTTGGCTCTGCGCATCAATCAGAGCTACACGGCGTATCGCCGGGCCGTTGCGCCGTCGCCGTTCACCATCGCGTAGACTGCGCGCGATTGACGCGATCTCTTTGATTGCAGCCCGCTCATCATATTAATTCTTGCGGTTAACTGTCGCTGCTCGGTGATTTTGCCTTTTTTGAACCCCGCTCCCATGTTTCAGCCCTCAACGAGAAAAGAAGTACGAGGGATGGTGAGATGAGCATCAAGATTGTGATGACGGCGGGTGCGCTGATTGCGGCCGCAGGGGCGGTTCGCGCGGAAGAGTTTCAGATGCCGCCGGAAGTCACACCGGCATTGCGAGCCGCATGCGAGACAGACGTTCGTCGCCTTTGCGTCGGTGAAAATCCCACGGTCCCAAAAGTGAAGAGCTGCGTGAAAGCCAATTTCATGCGTCTCGGACGCCGTTGCCAGATGCAGATCACGCTGGCGGGCCTGCGTCCCTGATCGCGGCCGTTCGTTTCGCCGGCCTTTGAAATTGAAAACGCCGCCCGGTTCCGGGCGGCGTTTCATTTTCTCGATGAGCTTTGTGCGCAGATCCCGATCAGGCCGCGGCGGCCTTCACGGGCTTCATCGCGTCGGCAAGGTAGGACATCGCCGCATCCACTCCGCCCTTCTTGTGCGGAATGCCTGCGATAGCGAGGCTCATCTCGATACCGGTCAACGCACCCATCACGGTCAGCTCGTTGGTATCGCCGAGGTGCCCGATCCGGAATGCCTTCCCGGCAAGCTTGTTGAGGCCCGTCCCGAGCGACATGTTGAACGTGTCGAGCACGACCTTGCGGAACTGATCGGCGTTATAGCCGTCGGGCATGAGAACGGTCGTCACCGCGGGCGAGTAGTACTTCGCGTCACGGCAGTTGAGTTCGAGACCCCATGCCTTGACGGCGCGGCGCGAAGCTTCCGCGAGCCGCTCATGGCGATCGAGCACATTCTGCAAACCTTCCTCGTTGATGAGGTCGATCGCTTCCTGCAGTCCATAGAGCAGGCCGGTAGCGGGGGTATAAGGGAACCAGCCGCCGTCGTTCATGGCGATCATGTCGTCCCAGTTGAAATACGACCGGGTCAGCCTGGCGGTCTTCATCGCAGCCAGCGCCTTGTCGCTGACGGCTGTGAACGAAAGGCCTGGCGGCAGCATCATGCCCTTCTGCGAACCGGCGACCGTCACGTCGATGCCCCACTCGTCATGACGCAGGTCGGCGGCGGCCAGCCCGGAAATGGTATCCACCATGAACAGTGCCGGATGACCGGCCGCATCGATGGCCTTGCGGACTTCGTCGAGCCGCGTGCAGCAGCCCGTCGAGGTCTCGTTGTGCACCACGCAAACGGCCTTGATCGCGCGATCCTTGTCGGCGCGCAGCTTGGCTTCGATCTGGTTGGCGTCAGCCGCGATCCGCCAGTCGGTGGCGATCACGTCGGCGTCGAGGCCGAGCCGGTCGGCCATCTGCTTCCAGAGCACGGCAAACTGGCCGGTCTCGACCATCAGAATCTTGTCGCCGGGTGATAGCGTATTGGTGAGCGCGGCTTCCCAAGCGCCGGTCCCAGAGGCGGGGAAGATGATCACCGGGTTCTTCGTCTTGAACAGGCCCTTAACGCCGGCCAGCACGGACTTGCCAAGGCGCTGGAAATCGGGGCCGCGGTGATCGAGGATCTGGCGCGACATCGCCTGCAGAACGCGCTCGGGCACCGGTGTCGGTCCGGGAATCTGAAGGAAATGGCGGCCGGGGCGGCGGGGTTCTTTCGACATGGCGCGTCCTTGAAATGGGTCCGGGCGGGGTGTCATCGGTGCGCTTGCTTCCTGCCGCCGGTTTGCGAAACCGGCAGGACCCGGAAGACCGCTGAACGATTAATCCCTCTTGCTCAACAGGTGGGCAGCTATAGGAAGTGACACGGAAGGCCGTCAAGTGACTGTAAGGCCAAGAGGCTCGGCCAATCGTCGCGTGCCGCAGCAAGTCAATCCCAAGGATGTTTCCGCACAGGAATGAGTTGGCGTCTTCGTGCGTGAATGCGCAAATGGTGCGGCAGAAGAGAGGGCGATGATGAATGATTTTCACAAGCTTTCCGCCGTCGAAATGCGTGACGGCATCGCGCGCGGGCGGCTGTCGAGCGTTGAGTTGGTGACAAGTTGCCTGCGCCGCATCGAGATTCGCGAGCCGCTGATTGGCGCTTGGGCCCATATCGAACCGGACAGAGCTCTTGAGCAGGCCCGCGCAGCCGATTCTCATCGGGCCGCAGGGAAGGTGCTGGGCCCGTTGCACGGCGTTCCGGTGGGCATCAAGGACATCATAGACACGGCGGAACTTCCAACCGAATTCGGCACACCGGCATTTGCCGGTCATCGCCCAGCGTCGGATGCGGCCGTCGTTCTCCGGCTTAAAGCCGCAGGCGCGGTCATACTCGGGAAAACGGTCACGACCGAATTGGCCTTCTACGGACCCGGCAAGACGCGCAATCCCGTCGACCCGGCCCGAACACCGGGCGGTTCTTCGTCGGGATCGGCCGCCGCCGTCGCCGACTTTCATGTGCCTCTGGCGCTGGGCTCGCAAACCGCCGGATCGATCCTGCGGCCCGCCTCGTACTGCGGCGTTTTCGGTTTCAAGCCGACGTTCGGAATGATTCCGCTCGAAGGCGTCATCGCGCAATCGCCCCCTCTCGATACGCTCGGAGGCTATGCCCGCACCGTTGCCGACACGGCGCTGCTCACGGCCATCCTGACCGGCCAACCCTGTGACTTGGAGCAGGGCGAAGGTCGTTCGATCCGCCTTGCGTTCGTAAAAACGCCGTCGTGGACCGAGGGCGACAAGGACATGCGCGAGGCCTTTGAGCGTCTGCTGAGCGCGAACGAGAACGTCATCGTCGAAGCCGCGATGCCCGATGACTTCACCGACACAAGCGGGCTTCAGCGCGCGGTCCAGTTCCACGACATCGCTCGCAACTATGGCCCCATCGTCGATCGGCATTCCGACGTCATGTCGGCCAAGCTCAAGCAGGTCGTTGAGGAAGGCCGCTCGGTCACTGAAGCTGAATACGAACTGGCCCTGCGCCGTCGCGAACCGCTTTATCGGGCGCTCGACGGCCTGCTCTCCGGTTACGACGCGATCCTGACGCCGGCATCGCAGGGCGTGGCCCCGGAAGGTCTGGCTGCAACCGGTTCGCCGATGTTCAACTTCATTTGGACGTATCTCGGTGTGCCGGCCATCAGCGTTCCGCTGCTGACCTCCGGTGGCCTGCCGCTCGGCGTGCAGCTCGTTGGTCCGCGCGGCGGCGATGCACGGCTGCTCGGCGTGGCCGAAGCGGCTATGGCCGCTCTTAAGCGACCTTGACACCGTCGCCGGCCCGCACCCGGCCTGCGCTCTTCACGATCGCATAGAGCCCCATGTCGCTGTGCCCTCGGCTGCGCGTGAGGGTTGCCGGAATGTCGAGATCGCGCCGGCCCGTCGCTGGGTTCACGTCGGTGGCGGCGCAACGGGCTGTCCGGTCGATGACCTCAAGTTCGACGTCGCCGATCCTGAGACTCTTGCCGACCCAGCCAAGCTCCGACCATGCGGGCGCCCCGGTCAATATGAGGTTCGGACGGAAGCGCAGGGGGTCGATCGGTATCGCCACCGTCCGCTCCAGGTCAGCGATGCTGCCGAGGTTCACGATGTGGAGGCAGCGTTGCGGCATGTCGGAGAGAACATGTCCCTGAGCGCGGACGATCCTTGGCGGTCCTCTGAGGCTGTCCTTCATGTACTCGGCGAAAAACTGCGCAATGATGGCTCGCCCTGCGTGCGTCGCAAGGCATCCGCTCGCCACGTCGCCACCATCCCGGCTGATCGTAAGAGTCTGCGTGTCGGGATCGAACCGGCTGGCCACGGTGGCGAGATCCTCGTGTCGCATCAGCGTTAGGAAGCTCGACTTGGGAACATGTACCGGCCTCAGCGGGTCGAAACGCCCCGGACCGTTCTCGATCGCGAACGCGCGATCCCAAGGCAGCGCTTCGCCGGGCGTCAGGTCTGCGAAGTCGAGCGCCTCGGCGGAAAGGCCCTTCACGGGGAAGCGGTAGAGGCCGGCCAAAGACAAGCCGGACGAGATGAACTCAGGCAATGCGATCGACCCCGGCCGTCAGAGATTGGTCTCTACTCATAGCAGAACCCCTGGCCGAAACCATGCCGCCCGGCCGCAAGCCAACGCAGCAAACGTCCGTGCCCGTCGCCGAAAACTGACCTCCGCCCCTTTTCTGGGCAGCAAGTCCTCCCATATCCTCCAAGACCAAAGCGATGCCTTCCGGGGTCGCGACGGATGCCTCTACAATTGATACGGCGCCAGCCAACGGGCCCTCAAGGACGTGCCGGCGCGCGAGAAAGGTCCAACTGATGAATTTCGATCGCTACACGGATCGCGCCAAGGGTTTCGTCCAGTCGGCGCAGAGCCTTGCCCTTCGTGAAGGCCACCAGCAGTTTGCTCCCGAACATCTCCTGAAGGTGCTCCTCGACGACGAGGAAGGCTTGGCGGCGGGTCTGATCGACCGGTCGGGCGGCCGCTCGCGCGAGGCGCTGGCGGCAGTTGAACGTGCGCTTGCCAAACGTCCGAAAGTGTCGGGCGGCGGGGCCGGCCAGCTCTACATGTCGCCGGAACTGGCACGCATCTTCGACAACGCCGAAAAGATTGCCGAGAAGGCCGGCGATAAGTTCGTGACCGCCGAACGCCTGCTGTTGGCGCTGGCATTGGAAAAAGGCTCCGAAACTGCCAAAATCCTCGCCGACGTCGCCGTCACTGCGCAGGGCCTTAATTCGGCGATCAACGACATTCGCAAGGGCCGCACCGCCGACAGTGCATCCGCCGAACAGGCGTATGACGCGCTGAAGCGCTATGCCCGCGACCTGACCGAGGCGGCCTCCTCCGGCAAGCTTGATCCTGTCATCGGCCGCGACGAGGAAATTCGCCGCACAATCCAGGTCCTGTCACGCCGGACAAAGAACAATCCTGTTCTCATCGGCGAGCCCGGCGTCGGCAAGACCGCCATCGCGGAAGGCCTCGCGCTGCGCATCGTTAAGGGCGACGTTCCAGAAAGCCTGAAGGACAAGAAGCTGCTCGCGCTGGACATGGGCGCGCTCATCGCAGGCGCGAAGTATCGTGGCGAGTTCGAGGAGCGCCTGAAGAGCGTGCTCAACGAAGTCCAGGCCGAGCAAGGCGGCATCATTCTCTTCATCGACGAGCTGCACACCATCGTCGGCGCCGGCAAGTCTGAAGGCGCGATGGATGCTGGAAACCTCTTGAAACCGGCGCTTGCCCGCGGCGAACTTCACTGCGTCGGTGCAACCACGCTCGACGAGTATCGCAAGCACATCGAGAAGGATGCGGCTCTGGCCCGCCGCTTCCAGCCTGTCTTCGTCAACGAGCCGTCGGTGGAGGATACCATCTCCATCCTGCGCGGCTTGAAGGAGAAGTACGAGCTGCACCACGGCGTGCGCATCACCGACAGTGCGCTGGTGGCTGCGGCAACCCTCTCGAACCGCTACATCACCGATCGCTTCCTGCCCGACAAGGCGATTGACCTCGTCGACGAGGCGGCGTCGCGCCTGCGAATGCAGGTCGACTCCAAGCCCGAGGAACTTGACGCCATCGACCGCGATCTCATGCAGTTGATGATCGAGCGCGAGGCTCTGCGCAAAGAAACCGACGATGCCTCGAAAGACCGGCTGGAGAAGCTCGAAACCGAAATTGCCAATCTCGAAGAGAAGTCGAGGGCGCTCACGACCCGATGGGAGGCCGAGAAGCAGAAGCTCGGCTCTGCCCAGAAGGTCAAGGAGGAGCTGGAATCAGCCCGCAACGAACTCGAACTGGCGCAGCGCAAGGGCAATCTGGCGCGCGCTGGAGAGCTGACGTACGGCGTCATTCCTGATCTTGAAAAGAAGCTCGCCTCGATTGAGACGGCGGACGGCAAGGGTGCGATGGTCGAAGAGGCCGTCACGCCCGATCAGATCGCCGCTGTCGTCTCCCGTTGGACCGGTGTGCCCGTCGACAAGATGCTCGAAGGCGAGCGCGAAAAGCTTCTCAAGATGGAAGAGGCGCTGGGCAAGCGTGTCGTCGGCCAGAAGGAGGCCGTCATCGCCGTATCGACTGCGGTTCGCCGCGCGCGCGCCGGCCTCCAAGACCCGAACCGTCCGATCGGTTCCTTCATGTTCCTAGGACCAACCGGCGTCGGCAAGACGGAGTTGACGAAAGCGCTTGCCGCATTCCTGTTCGACGACGACACGGCTCTCGTCCGCATCGACATGTCCGAGTACATGGAGAAGCATTCCGTCTCCCGACTGATCGGCGCGCCTCCCGGCTACGTCGGCTACGAGGAGGGTGGAGCACTGACCGAAGCCGTGCGCCGCCGTCCCTATCAGGTCGTCCTGTTCGACGAGATCGAGAAGGCGCATCCCGATGTCTTCAACGTGCTCCTTCAGGTGCTCGACGACGGACGCCTGACGGACGGGCAGGGCCGCACGGTCGATTTCAAGAACACGTTGATCATCCTCACGTCGAACATTGGCGCGCAGTATCTCGTCGAGCAGAAGGAAGGCGAGGACACCGAAGCCGTGCGCGACGAGGTGATGGCGGAAGTGCGCGCCCGGTTCCGGCCGGAATTCCTGAACCGTCTCGACGAAATCATCCTGTTTCACCGCCTGCAGCGGTCGGACATGGGCCAGATCGTCGATATCCAGATGGCCCGGCTGCAGAAGCTTGTTGCCGACCGTAAGATCACGATCGAGCTCGACGACGCGGCCCGCACCTGGCTTGCCAACCGTGGTTACGACCCCGCCTACGGCGCGCGCCCTTTGAAGCGTGTCATCCAGAAGCAGGTCCAGGACCCGCTCGCCGAGCAGATCCTCGCTGGCGGCGTGAAGGACGGCGATACGGTCAAAGTCTCCGTCCGGGACGGCGCCATCACCATCAATGGATGGCCGGTGAAGTCCGCGGCGTAGCGCAAAAACGAAAGGGCCGGACCTTCGTCCGGCCCTTTTCTCGATTGGCTGCGAACTTTGCGAGCCAGCGCCTAGAACTTGAACGTTGAAATGAGCCAGGGAACATGGTCGTCCGTGTCGCCCGAAGGGCGCCAAGTGTAGACGTTCATATAGCCGGCCTCGAAGGTGAAATTCTCAGTGATCTCGAAATTGAGTCCGGCGAAATTGCGCCATTGCTCCAAGCCGCGATCCTGGGGACGGCCGTTGGCCTGGACGACATCGTTCAGCCGCCAGAAGGCTTCCGTCCAGAGCACGCCCTTCACGTTGTCCACGATGGGGAACATCAGGCGCAACTGTTCACGCAACCGCCACACGGTGCCGCCGCCGGCCTCGAACATCCGCTGCTCGAGACGCGTACGCCAGTTCAGGGTCGGTTCATCCGTGCCGCCGAACAGACGGACGTTGACTTGCTCCCAGATGCGGTCCTCGTCGGCAAACCCGCCGTCCTGATCATAGACGCGGAAATGCGCATAGCCCCCCGTGAACGCCAGCCAGTCGTTCCATTTGTAGGTGACGGAGGGACGGATGATCAGGAACGCAAAATACGAAACGTCGTCATACCAGCGCTCCTGCACTTCCAGGTTCGCCGACCACTGACCGTTGATCTTGTAATTGAAGTTCTGCGTGTTCCAGAGCTGGGTGTCGCCATCCACGGCGTGGACCGGGTCGGTCCAGCTTGCGACGATTGCGGCGGCCAGCACAGCCGGCAAAGCCCGGTTCATTTCCCTCGTCCCCATCCCACCGGACAAACGCCTGGAGAGGCGTGTCCCCCGTCTACCCGATCAAGCCCTGATGGCTCCCCGATTGATCGCGCATCGGAAATTATGGGTGATTCCTTTTGGGTCCAACCAAGCAAATATGATCTGCTTAGAACCGTGAGTGCAAAGCCCGCGAATAATTCCGATCAGGTGTGGGTGGCCCGCAACGCTGTTTCCGCGATATTGGACGCAATTTCCGTGCGGCTATGCCGCCGACTTCGGTTCGCCACCAAGAGGTGGTTCCTCGACGAGAGCGACCGGCTTGGCCGGGCGGGCTGCCAGACTTTCCTTCGTCAGCTTCGTCGCGGCAACGTAATCGGGCTTGCCCGACCCCAAGAGGGGAATGTGGTCGAGAACGAGAATATCCGCCGGCACGTTCAACTCCGACATGCCCTTGGCCTTGACGAGCTTCTGGAAGGGCTCGCGAGACAAGGTCTTGTCCGTGGTGAGAAGAATGAGCCTTTCTCCCTTGCGCGCATCGGGGACGGCGACGACGATTGTGACGAGGCTCGGCCAAAGCTCGGCTGCAAGCGCTTCGACCGCCGACAGCGACACCATCTCGCCGGCGATCTTGGCGAAGCGCTTGGCGCGGCCTTTGATCGTGATAAAGCCTTGCGCGTCGATGGCAACGATGTCGCCGGTATCGTGCCAGCCTTCCAGCGGAGGTTCGAGAACGCCCGGATTTTCGGTCCTGAGATAGCCGAGCATTACGTTCGGACCGCGCACGTAGAGCCGGCCACCCTCTTCGATACCCGGCACCGGTTCAAGCCGCGCCTCCATGAGTGGAGCCAATCGACCGACGGTCCCAGATTTGTTTGACAGCGGCGTGTTGATGGCCAGTACCGGCGCCGTTTCCGTCACGCCGTAGCCTTCCAGAATGCGCACGCCGAACTTGTCCATGTAGGTCTGCCGCGTGCGGTCCTTGACGGCCTCGGCTCCAGCAACCACGAGGCGGATGCGATGGAAATCGTAGGGATGCGCCGAGCGGGCGTATCCTGTCAGGAATGTATCGGTACCGAACAGAATGGTTGCGTTGGAGCCGTAAACGAGTTCCGGCACGATGCGGTAATGAAGAGGCGAGGGATAGAGATAGACCGGCACCCCGCCGACGAGCGGCATCACCAGTCCGCCGGTCAAGCCGAAGGAATGGAACACCGGCATCACGTTGAACACCTTGTCCTGCCCGTTGACGGCGATGCGATGCAGGCACTGGAAAGCATTGGCGAGCAGGTTCTTGTGGCTCAGCACCACACCCTTCGGAGTTCCCTCCGATCCCGACGTGAAGAGAATTGCTGCCGGATCGTCGGGGCGTCGGTCCACTTGCGGACGCACCCCCTGCATGAGACCGGCCAGTTTGTCCGTGATGCCGATCGTCGCCTTGATGTCTTCCAGATAGACGATCCTTGCCACGCTCGAGAGCTTTTCCACCGCATCACCGAGCTTGGCCTTCTCCACGAAGGCGCGAGAGGTCAGAACCACGTCCACCTTCGCCGCCTGACACGCGAAGATCATGTTCTGCGCGCCGGCCGAGAAGTTGAGCATCGCGGCCACGCGGCCGATCGTCTGCAGCGCGAAGAACGTGACGGCAACGCCGGCCGCATTCGGCAGCAGTACGCCGACGGCGGCGCCCTCCGGCGCAAGCGGAGCGATCTTGCGGCCGAGAACTTGCGAACCGAGGATCAGTTTCTTGTAAGAGAGCTTCGAGCCGAGCGCGTCCTCGATGGCGGGCTTTCCGGTGTCGCGCGTAGCCTTCGCCTCCACGAGCGCAGAGAAAAGTGTCTGGTCGAGATTTGCGGTCAGAACGGCGGTATTGATCATGATGTCCTGAAGGGCCGCGCCCGCAGCCTGCCGGCGCATCTTGCCGCGCAGCGCCTGGTCGACCGGCAGCTTGACCGGCGGCAGAATGGTCACCGTCGTTTTGGGGAAGAGCGTTTTCTTTGTCTGATAGCGGTTGAGATAGCCGAAATAGGACCGCTCCAGCCCGTCGATGCGGACAGGCACGACGATGGCGTCGGCCTTGTCTGCGATCATGGCCGTACCGTCGTAGACTTTCATCAGGCCGCCCGTCGTTGTCAGCCGTCCTTCGGGGAAGATGACGAGCGTCTCTCCTGATTTCACGTCGTTGATCAGGTGGCGCGTGCTCAGCGGCTTTGTCGGATCGATCGGATAGACTTTGGCAAGCGAAAGGAACGGCTTCACCCACCAGCGTTGCGCGATACCCGTGTCGATCGCATACGATGCGAAATCCGGCATGATCGAATGCATCAGCGGCGCATCGAGAAAGCTGACGTGATTGGGCGCGATGATCGCACGCGTGCCCGCTTCCGGCAGGTTCTCAAGTCCCTTCACCTCCAGCCGGAGGAACGTCTTGAAGAGAAACATGGCGAGATCCTTCAGACCATGCTTACCCCACGCCTTCAGGACGAGTCCGACCACGACGAGGTTCGCCGCCCCGAGCATGAGGAAGAGCGAGGCCGTTCCCAATCCCGCCCATTGCAGGGCGGCCAGGAGAAGGCTCGCGCCCACCATGAAGCCGGCCGACAGCACGTTGCACGCGGCTACCACGCGCGCCTTGTGATCGTCGCGTGCCCAGAGCTGCACCGCGGCGAAAGCCGGGACGATGAAAAGACCGCCGGCAAGCGACAGGACGAACAGCCCGCTCGCGAGCCTGAGGCCCGTGAACGAAGCCAGGAATGTCTCCACGCCGATCGTTTCGGCCGAGCGAACGAGGCTCGAAGCCGTCCATGCCAGATCGAAACATGCCAGCGCCATCAGGAATGCACCGACGGGAACGAGCGCCATGTTCGGCCGCATGCGGCTCGCTTTCGCCGCCAGAAACGAACCGGCCGCGATACCGACGGTGAACACCAGAAGGCCGAGAGTAATGACGCCCTGCGTGCCGTTCAGCCCGTCTTTCAGCATCACCGGCAGGAGAGACAGCGCGACCGCGCCGACGAGCCAGAACCAACTCGAGATCAGTCCTCCGGTCCACAGTCGCCGGTCTTCCCTCAATTCATTGATGAGTGCGAAAGTGGAGGACAGAGGGTTGCGGGTGACCACCAGTGCGGGCGCGGCGGCCCCCGTCCTGGGGATCATCCCGGCCGTGACCCAGCACAAAACCGACAACACCACGACCGCAACGGGAAGCTCCCACGCCGTACCCTCAGGATGCACCATCAGGCCGCCCGCTATCGTTCCGATGAGGATCGCGGCGAACGTCGCGCTTTCCACGAGTGCGTTGCCGGCCGAAATCTCTTTCTTGTCGAGCAGGGACGGTAGGATGCCGTATTTGATCGGCCCGAAAAGCGCTGCAATGACGCCGAAGCCCGCGAGCGCTGCGAAGAGTACGGGGACCGAATTGAACCAGAAGCCGGCGGCTGCCACCAGCGCCACAGGGATCTCGAAGCGCTTCAGCCACTCGGCCAGTTCGGCCTTATCGTACTTGTCCGCCCATTCGCCGCCGAGGCCCGAGAGCAGGAAGAACGGCGCCACCAGAACCGCGCCCGCCAGCGCCACCAGCGACGCGCCTTCCGCCTCCCCGATCTTGAAGAGGATCAGGATGACCAGCGCGTTCTTCACGAAGTTGTCGTTCAGCGCCGACAGGAACTGGCACCAGAACAGGCTGGCGAAGCGTCGGGTCTTGAGCAGGTCGGGGTACATCTGTCGGATCCTTGGGACGCGGTCGGCCGCGAGTATGGGCGGCAACGTGGTTAAAGAACGGCTGAACGAAATCGGGTTCTTGCTTGAATGATCGGGATTTTTCTCTATCCGCCGCCGCGAACCGGCGATCGGAAGAGCCTTCCGCCGGCACCGAAACTCCGCGGTTGAAACTCCTGAACCATCGTCCGCGCTAGCGTGAACATTGTTCACGAGTGCATCATACACAGTTTTGAACGCAGTTCAAGCGCCCGTCGGCACAGGCGTCGCGAACGCGGAAAGTCTCGGTAAATGACCAGTAAAGACGTCGGTGCTCAGCGGCTGGCTGTCATGACCGGGGCGCGGCGCATCAGTTCCTCGATGCGGGCCCGTTCACGCTGAAACTCCGTCAGATCCCGGCCGGCCAGCTTGCGCTCGCGCGGGACCTGGATGGAGAGCGGATCGACGAAGCGCGTGTTGATCAGCACTTCGTAGTGCAGATGCGGGCCCGACGACAGACCGGTCGACCCGACGTAACCGATGATCTGGCCTTGGCGGATCTTCATTCCTTCCTTCACGCCGGGTGCGATGCGCACCATGTGGCTGTAGGCAGTCTGATAGCCGTTCGCGTGACGGATGCGCACGTAGTTGCCGTTGTAGCTCTTGTGCCGCGCCTCTTCGATCGTGCCGCTGCCTGCGGCGAGAATAGGAGTCCCTACCGGTGCCGCCCAGTCGACACCCGTATGCATCTTGCGGATGCCGAGCAGCGGGTGGTAGCGAACGCCGAAACCCGACGTCAGTCGAAGATCGCCGCGAATGGGTTTGCGCATGAGGAATTTGCGCGAGTTGTTGCCGTCCTTGTCGTAGTAGTCCACTACCCCGTCAGCTGATCGGAAGCGATAATAGCTCGTCGTTTCTCCGCCGGTCGTGATCGCCGTGTAAAGCAGTTCCCCGGGCGGACCGTCGGTGCCGTTCTCCTGCTTGAGATCGAAGAAATACTCTGCCGTGTCGTCCGCGCGCAGCCGGCGGCGGAAGTCTGTTTCTGATGCATGCACGCGCAGCACCTGCATGATCGTATCGGTCGGAACCTGCTGCACGAGACTGGCGTGATAGAGGCCCGCATAGAGCGTGTTGCTTGTGCCCGTTTCACTCAAAGCCAGCCGCTCTGTGACGATCTCCTGCGCGGGCGGGGTTGCGCTGGCGATGAAATCGCCGCCTCCGCTCCGGTTCACGGTCAGGAGATGTTCATGGCCGTCTCCGAAGACTGACAGTCTTGTCGGTTCGAATTTTCCCGGATCGTCGAGCGATGGCACCAGCGTGATGTGAACTTCCTGCCCAGGCTTCAGGTTTTCTTCGCGAAAAATCGTCTCTGCCGAAGCGAGGATTTCTCGCACGACCCATGTCTCGGCGCCGGCGGAGGCGAGGATTTTCGCCAGCGTGTCGCGCGGTCCGACCTTCACGACGCGCGTCGTCTGCCCCTCGAGTTCCTCCGTCGGCTCGTCTTCTTCCACCACGGTTTTCGCGAGGTTTGTCGTATTGGGAGCCTGCACGTTCTGCGCCGGCAGTTGCGGTTCGGAACCTGCTTCGACAGGCGCCGGATCGACGGAATCGTCGTCTTCTGGAACGTCGAGGCTTGCACGTTGAATGATGTCGTCGACTTCCGTGCCTTCCAATTCCTGACCGTCTTCGCCTGGTAGGAAACCGCCGAGCAATTCGACCACGCGAACCGAAACATCACCGTTCGGGGCCGATGCTTCGGCCGTACGGTTGCTCGCAACAGGTTTCGGATCTGCGTAGAGCCTCAACGGATTGAAGGGCGGAATGACATCCACGTAGTCGGCCGGCACGGCGGCTAAGTGCGAGACGATGCGGACGTAGGGTTTTGCATAGATGTACTCGCGGCCGTTGCGCCGCTGCTTGAGAGTTTCGTGAATGATGTAGCGCGTCGACGTTGCGCCCGTCGTCATCTGAAGCCGGTCGGTTTTGGCGATTGCCCAGTTCAGTCCGTCGTCGGGCCGGTGCGGCGCGGGCATCGGCGTCATGATTGCGTCCTTGCGCAGCCGCTCGAGCGTTGGCAGCCGGCCTTCCGCGACATCGCGCGGGTCCGTTGAGCCGTAGATGACCACGATGATCGCAACGGCACCGACGGCAGCCGCCAGGAATGTGCTCAAAAGCCATCTGAACCGCCCGCCCTGCCGGCTGTCGGCATGATCTGCCGCATAGACGTCCGCGCGCGCGGCCCGGCCTCGTGAGCCGCGATAAAGGTGGGTCACGCCGGGCTGCGTATGGTCAGACGAGCGAATGCGGCCAGGGCGAGCCCCCGGTCGCGTACGCGGCCGATGTCTGACGTGATGAACCAAGCGCCTCGTTCCCCCTCGCACCCAGCTTCCGGTGCTTCGCTCCCCCGACGAACCGCCGTTCCCAAAGCGTCGACTGGTGCACCGTGCAGCCCTGGCAGCAAACCCTCGGGCCATGCCGCGGAACCGTCAATCAAATCGACTGATTTGTCTGGCTCTTTTGTGGCGAAACTGGACGATCCCCAGTGTTTCAATGTGCAGTTCTCGCGGGCTCCGCCACCTGAGGCACCCCAGTTGGCCCCGCCCCCGGGGCGGCCAGAATGAGGCTGCGGCACGCCTCGATCTGCCCCGCAACCCCGTCCGAACAGCGCTCTATGCGAGAAAATCGAGGCTGTGGATAACCATCTTTATATCGCATAATCAGACACTTACAGGACGCCTCCGCAAATTCCGAAGATTTTTTAAATTCGGTTGTTGACACCGGGGCGGGGATTGTATTTATTCGGTCTTCGTCGGGGCGCCACGGTGCTTCGCCGGCCCGCGACGGGCATCGCTCTTCTTGAAACCTCGGTTCTCTGCCGGGACTACCCGGAGGGAGCCTTGTTGTCTCAAAAGTCAGTCCTTTGGACTGGCTCGAGTTGTTGTCGCTGGTTTGCTCTTTGAAAATTGAATTCGGAAGAAAGAGAAACGCAGGCGGCGGAGTCCTGGCGAGATCTCAAGCCCTCACGGGTTTGGATCGACAGATACTCTGGCGATATCTGCGTTTCAGCCATCACCATAATACGCAGCCGGAAACGGCAGCGTGTTGTGTGAAGGTGCCCGTTACGCAGTAATATCCTTGGAGATACCTCCAAGCCGATCCAGAAATCGAACTTTCAACTTGAGAGTTTGA
>JALOTA010000092.1 GCA_025458125.1 Hyphomicrobium sp. | reverse complement strand
ACTGCTCCATGGACATTCAGCGTGGCTCTGGCAACAAGGAAGCCATGACGATCGAAGACGACAAACCAGACATGCAACAGACCACGATTACGGTGCCGCCGGAAGCACTGGACCCAGTTGCATCCGAGATCCTGCGCGGTACGTCGCGCATGTTGATCGACGCGGGGCTGACCCCGATCGCCGAATTCGTTCTGCCGAGCGGCCGCCGGGCCGACATTGCGGCGCTCAGCCGGGACGGCTTGTTCACGATCATCGAGATCAAGTCGAGTCTCGCTGACTTTCGCAGTGACGGGAAGTGGCCTGAATATGCAGCGTATTGCGACCGCTTCTATTTCGCTGTCAGGCCGGATTTCCCCAACGATGTCATCCCGGCAGACTGTGGTCTGATCCTGGCCGACCGGTACGGCGCCGAGATCGTGCGCAAGGCCGCACAAGCTCCCCCGCTGGCTCCGGCGCGCCGCAAGATGCTGACCCTGCGCTTTGCCCGAACGGCGGCGCTTCGCCTTGCGGCAACATTAGACCCCGAGCTGAAAGCCCGTCCGGAAGCAAAGGAAGCCTGATTGCGCCCGGCTACTTCGGTGCGCGCTTGGCGAGGATCCGCTGAAGCGTACGACGGTGCATGTTCAGCCGCCGTGCCGTCTCCGAAACGTTGCGATTGCAGAGTTCGTAGACGCGCTGAATGTGCTCCCACCTCACGCGGTCGGCCGACATCGGATTTTCCGGCGGCGGCGCCTTCGAGTTCGGCGGGGCGAGAAGCGCATCTGTCACGTCATCCGCGTCGGCCGGCTTGGCGAGGTAATCGACGGCACCGAGTTTCACGGCCGTCACCGCCGTCGCGATGTTTCCATAGCCGGTCAGCACGATGATTCGTGCGTTGGGACGGACCCGCGTAAGTTCCGCGATCACATCCAGCCCGTTCCCGTCTTCGAGACGCAGGTCGATCACGGCAAAGGCCGGTGGGCTCTGGCGGACCAGATCGATGCCCTCCGCAACAGTGAATGCGCTGCGCACGATGAACCCGCGCTGCTCCATTGCGCGGACCATCCGCTGGAGAAACGCACGGTCGTCGTCCACGACGATCAGTGATCGATCTTCGGGCAGTTCGTCAGGCTTGAATGACAGATCTTCAGTCACGGGGGGTCCTCCACCAGCGGCAAAGTATAGTCTTGCCCCCGACTCGCCAAGGGCAAACCCGCGAGAAACG
This sequence comes from Hyphomicrobium sp., assembly GCA_025458125.1. Taxonomy (GTDB): domain Bacteria; phylum Pseudomonadota; class Alphaproteobacteria; order Rhizobiales; family Hyphomicrobiaceae; genus JAGVSR01. The sequence goes on along the minus strand of JALOTA010000092.1, from coordinate 10,650 downwards.
CACCCTGGTGAATTGGTAAATGGTTTAACGATCGTAGACTTCGACGGTGGTGACCCGCACCTGGGGCCGGGGAAGCGCCGTCCCGGGGCCGGAGAGCTCCGCACCGGCCTCGAAGGCGTCTCTTGGCCAGACCACCCGGACGATCGCTCCCGTCTGCGGAGCCTCCTTGTTTTCCAGAGCGACCTTGGCGCCGGATCGTTCCAGCAGCGTCTTGGCTATGAAAAAACCGAGCCCTAACCCGCCGGCCTTGCTGGTCGACTTACGCGCCCCTTCCGGACGTGAGGTCACATACGGCTCGCCAAGCGTATCCATGATCTCCGGCTTGAAGCCCGGACCGTCGTCCGTCAGCGTAACGGAGACGCTGTCCTGGTCCCACTCGCCCGTCAGGTCGACGCGCACACGCGCGAAATCCACGGCGTTCTCGATCAGGTTGCCCAACCCGTAGAGAACGCCGGGCCGCCGCGCCGAGAGTGGCTGCTCCTGAGCCGCGCCGGTTGTGCCGCTTTTGGGATGCACGAAAATGTGGATGGGCTTGCCGTCGCCCATGTAGGGACCGGCTGCCTCCTCCAGCATCTCCTGCAGCGAAATGTTGCCATGCAGCGGATCCTGCTCTGTAGGATGCCGGGTCAGTTTCTGGAGGATTTCCCGGCACCGCAGCGCCTGCTGCCGCAGAAGCTCCACGTCTTCCGAAAGAGCGCTGTCTTTCGGTAGCCCGGCCTGCATCTCCTTGGTCACGAGCACAATGGTCGAAAGAGGCGTGCCCAGTTCGTGCGCCGCCGCGGCGGCAAGACCGTCCAGGGCGTGCAGCTTCTGCTCGCGTGCCAGGACGAGTTCCGTGGCCGTGAGAGCCGCCGACATCAGCTTGCTCTCGCGGGTCAGCCGCCGCGCGTAGAGGGCCATGAAGAGCATGGTTGCGACAACGGCCGTGACGATGCCGAGATCGTAGAGCAGCGGATGATCCACGGGTGCGGACGGATACCACGGCAATGGAAAATGCGTGACCGCCAGAACGGCCGTCGCCACGCTCGCCAGAAGCGCCAGTGCCATGGTGTTACGCGGCGGCAGCGTGGCCGCCGACACGGTCACGGGAACGACGAGCAGCATCGTGAACGGGTTCTGTACCCCGCCCGTGAAGTAGAGCAGGGCTGCAAGCTGGAGGATGTCGTAACAGAGCAAGATGGTGGCAAGCCGGGACGACAGTCTATGGCGCGCGGGAAACCTAACCGCGAGATAAACGTTAAGCCAGGCCGAACAGGCCGTGAGGAAAAGACACCAACCGACCGGCAACCGGAAATCCAGCACCAGCGCGACGACCGCAATCGCAACCAGCTGCCCAAGTACTCCAAGCCACCGAAGGCGCACGATGGTTTGCAGGCGAAGCTGACTGTCTTCCTCGCTCGACTGCCAGAAACGGCTTAGGATCGAATGCTCCGGCGTCACGCCTCAATCAGTCCTTCCCGGGCGGATTTGGTGGTTCGACAATTTGTGTTCAGATCACAGCCCCGCTGGCGTTGCAAGTCCGCACGCGCCTCGCTATGTCCGCACCACGAAGTGCAGGGGTCAAGGCGTTTCTGGCGCCCGTGCGGACCCCTGATCGAAACAATCGTCCCGCAGCTGAATGCTGCCGGCAGGACTTGGGAGTTTGTCCGGCATGGCCTCGAAGCTCTTGATCGCCGCCGCCTTGGGGCTCGCTGCCGGTGCAGGCGCCGCGTTCCTCGCCTCGCGCATGCCCGAGGCTCCGCAACCGGCCGCCGCCGGACGCGTCGCCATTGGCGGGCCTTTCAGCTTGATCGACCAGACAGGGCAGCGCCGCACGGAGAAAGATTACGCCGGCAAGCCGATGCTGGTTTTTTTTGGCTTTACCAACTGTCCCGACGTCTGCCCCTCAGGATTGCAGACGCTGACGGTTGCGCTCGACAAACTGGGTCCGAAGGCGGAAGGATTGTCACCACTCTTTATCTCGGTCGATCCGGAACGCGACACCCCCGAGGCCCTCGCTCAATATGTCAAGAGCTTTCATCCCAGGATCATCGGGCTGACAGGCACGCCTGAGGATATCAAGGCGGTGGTCAAGGCCTACCGCGTCTATGCGGTCAAGGTGGCCGACGAAAAGGATCCTACGCGCTATAGCGTAGATCACAGTTCATTTTTCTACCTGATGGACGCGAATGGCCAGTACCTGAAGCACTTTCCGCATTCGGTTGACGCGAATGTTCTCGCCGACGCACTGGCGGCAGCGTTGTAACCCAGCGAAACAAACATAACAGGATCAATCTGCCATCATGGGATGTGGCACCTCTGCGCCACACTCTAACAGCGCACCGCCCCGCGCCTCAGAATATACTCGCGCGCATGCGGTCGAACTTGTTAGTGGGAAAATGCACTGTGATGCGCTGCGATTTGGGCAAACGTGCATTTGAGAATTGCGCCATTGACGGATGCGCGCGTTCGTCATCGTATCAGGCGTGACCAGGATCAAAGCAGTGCGGGGATGTCTCCGCTCTTATCGTGCGAGAGCACTGCTCATTCGAGGACATTCATGCGCAAGACCAAAGCGCCTCATGTGACTACACTTCCCAATCGGGAGACCGAACGCATCGGCGCACCCGTTGAAGTGCGCAGACATCCCGCCGCACGCCGGCTGACGTTGCGTGTCAGCCGGACACGGCGCGCCGTCATCGTCACTCTGCCGGTGCAATGCGGGATCGAGGAGGCGGGCTCTTTCCTGCATCGTAATCTCGACTGGGTGCGCGAACGCCTCGACAGCCTGCCCGAACCCATTCCTTTCCGCGATGGCATCCTCGTTCCACTGCGAGGCGTCACGCACCGGATCGTGATGCCCGGTGAGATGCCGCGCCGCCGCGTTGTCCGGCGAATCGATGGACACCCCTTCCCTCAATTGCAGGCACCCGGCGAAGTGATCGCTGCCGTCCGGCGCCTGGAACAATGGTTTTCCGAGGAAGCGCGCCGCGATCTGGCAGAGCGCGTCGCCTGGCATGCCGATCGCCTCGGCGTGAAGCCTAGCCGTCTTTCAATCCGTGACCAGACCAGCCGCTGGGGCTCCTGTTCCACAACAGGGGCACTCTCGTTCTCGTGGCGGCTCGTACTCGCGCCGCCGGCCGTGCTTGACTACGTCGCCGCTCACGAGGTCGCTCACTTGCGCGAGATGAACCACGGATTGCGCTTCTGGTCGCTCGTGCGCCAGACCTGCCCGGCCATGGACGAAGCCAAACACTGGCTGCGCCTCTACGGCATGGATCTTCACCGTTATGGCGTCCAGACCAGCGCCTAGATCGTTCGTACCTTACTATTGACTGCCGGCCAGCCCGGCGCCGAGCGACATCATTCCCGGGATCGGCCGCCGCCTGGAGTGGGCTTGCGTATCGCCCGGCCCACGGTCCGCCGTTTCCACATTGTCCCGCGGGATATCCGCCAGCGCCCGCGCGATGAAGTCCTCCCCGATGCGCGTCGCGGGATAGGTTTCGACCCTCTTTTCCGAAGACGAAACGCTCGGTTTGCGGCCCCGTGGCATTGTGGTGGTGGGCATCCGCCAGGGAAGCAACTCGCGAGCGGGCTGGTCGGCGCCAACGGCCTCCCCCTGCGCAATCGCTTCCGTGCCTGCGAGCGGCAGGCTTGCACGCCCTGCGTGCGCGTTTTCCATCACGCGATTCCAGATCAGAGCCGGCAGATTACCGCCCGTTGCTCTTCGCATCGGCTCGCCACCATCGTTGCCCATCCAGACGCCACCCGTGAAGTGAGCCGTATAGCCGACAAACCAGGCATCGCGGAAATCCTGGCTCGTTCCGGTCTTGCCGGCGACGGCATGACCGGCCAGACCTGCCCGTTTTCCGGTTCCCGCGTCCACGACGGTTTGCAGCATACCGTTCAGTCCCGCGACCGAGGCCGGCGATACAGCGGGATCGCTGGGAGCAGCCGCCCGCGCATAGAGAACCCGGCCCGCACCTGAGCGGATGCGGCGGATCACATGCGGCTCGACCGCCGTTCCGCCGGCCGCGAACGATGCGTAAGCACCCGTTAGGTCGAGAAGCGAAACTTCCGATGTTCCAAGCGCCAGAGACGGCTCGGCGCGCAGCGGCGCGTCCATACCGAGCCGCTTGGCCAAGGCCACCACCTTTTCGGGACCCACATCCATCATCAGGCGAACGGCAACCGTATTGACGGATTGCGCCAGCGCCTGCCGCAGCGTGGTCGCGCCACCGAAGCGTCCATTGTCGTTCTTCGGCGACCAGCCGTCGAGATTGAAGGGAAGGTCGTAAGCAACGCTGTCGGGGGTGTAACCCTTCTCCAGTGCTGCAAGGTAGACGAACGGTTTGAACGCCGAACCCGGCTGCCTCACGGCCTTCACAGCACGGTTGAACTGGCTTTCCGCATAGGACCGTCCGCCGACCATCGCCCGCACACCACCGGCCTTGTCGAGAATGACGACGGCAGCCTGACCCGCATCAAGCGCTGCTCCTTCCGTCCGCATGGCGTCCGCTACGACGGCCGAAGCGTGCTTTTGCAGATCCCGGTCAAGCGTCGTATCGACGATAAGCGCACCTTGGCTGCCATCAAGAACCTCGGGCATCATGTCGAGAACGTAATCGATGGCATAATCGGTCGCCTGCCGCTCGCCGTCGCGCTGGATGTTGACGAAGACAATCCTTTTCGAACGCGCCGTCTGCTCCTCCGCGGCATTGATGAAGCCGGCATCGTGCATCTTGGAGAGAACGCTGTGGCTGCGGATGACGGCAAGCCGCGGACTGGATGTCGGCGCATATCGCGACGGCGCCTTGAGAAGCCCGGCGATCACGGCAGCCTCGGCGAGCGTCAACTCTCGCGCTGATTTGTCGAAATAGCGCTGCGCGGCTGCTTCGATTCCGTAGGCACCGCCGCCGAAGTAGACGCGATTGAGATAGAGTTCGAGGATCTGCGCCTTGCTGAGACGCATTTCGAGCCACAGCGCCAGAACGAGTTCCTCGATCTTGCGCCCGAGGGTCCGCTCCGGGGACAGAAAGAGATTCTTCGCAAGCTGCTGCGTCAGCGTCGAACCGCCCTGCGCAAAGCGCCCCGACCTCAAGTTCACGAGCGCCGCCCGGATGAGCCCCACCGGATCGAGCCCCCAGTGCGTCCAGAATTTGCGGTCCTCCGTCGCGATGACCGCATCGATCACGCGCTTGGGCAGGAGTTCGAGCGGGATGTAGTCATGGGCCGCACCGCGCTCAGCAAGCACGCTCCCGTCGCGCGCAAGAATTCGTATCGACTGCCCGGCGACTTGACTTCGCAAAGAGAGCGGGTCGGAAATCGTCAATGTGTAGGTGAGGAGCATTGCCGCCAGGGCCACCCCGGCAACCGACGTGGCGGCGAGCGGCAGAACGATGAGCAACCGGGCGCGTCGGCTCATGCGGCCCAGCGCGGTCTTGGAAGCTCGCCTTTTCGTTTTCTGGCCGAATGACTTCGCGGTTCGCCGGCAGAAGGAGGCCCACGTGCGACGGACCTTCGCCGCGACACGCCGCGCGCGGCTTTTCCTACGCCCCCGCTTCGATTGACCCTTGGCCATCGACCCGACACACACTCCCGACTGCATGCTTGCGCCAAGCGCGCGCGTGCAGATCGAACCCCGAACTGCGCAATTCTTAGCCGGGGCGCGTTAAGCGCCGGTTAACCAAGGGCGTCGGGTATATCGGCTGCGCTGTTGCCGGCTTTGGATGCCAGAAGCCCGCTCACCTCGCAGTTGATCCTGCTCAACCCGGAACGGCGCGAAAAGGCGGAACATTAAGATCTGCGAACGGAGGACAATCAAATGTACCGGATCATGGCTGCGGCTGGCAGCGCGACGTTGCTGCTGTACCTTTCCAGCTGGAGCCTCGTCGCAACCGCCGATGACATCGGCAGTCCCCGGCGTGGCATCAGCTATGCCCAGGCGAATTGCGCCGGCTGCCATGCGATCCTTTACGAAGACACGGAATCGCCCAACCCGGATTCACCCTCATTCAAGAGCATTGCCGACACTCCCGGCATCACCCGGACCGCTCTCAGCGTTTTCCTGCAAACTCCACACCCAACCATGCCGAACCTCGTCGTGACCGGTGAAGACGCCGATGATCTCATCGCCTACATCCTGAGCCTCAAGGGCGACGGCAAGTCGGCTCCGAAGTAGCAGCAGAACCGCACGACGGGCAGCGGCCGTCTGCGGCGACCGGCCAACCGCACGGGCAGAGGCGGTGTCCCGTTGGAGTGACGCCATGACCGACGGCCACCCGCTCGTCGAACACGAAACACGCTCCCTCCCACAGGCTCTGGCTGCCCGGCACCTCTTCGAGATACTTCAGGATGCCACCCTCCAGGTGATAGACCTCATCGAAACCGTGCGCACGAAGATAGGCCGACGCCTTCTCGCACCGGATGCCGCCGGTGCAGAACATGGCGATCTTGCGGTCCCGGGCCGGATCGAGGTTTTCCGCGACATAGTTCTTGAACTCCGTGAACGTGCGTGTCCTCGGATCGATCGCCCCTCGAAAGGTTCCGATCGCGGCCTCATAGTCATTGCGCGTGTCGATGACGAGAACCCGCGCCTTGACGTAGGTTCCCGCGCACAGGTTCGGGTCGGCCTCCGGCGCACCGAACGTCAGGATCTCTGGCTTGACCTTCACCTTCCAACGCCGGAAAGGCCTGCTGGCGGAAACGCTTTCCTTCGACACCAGCCCAGCGAAACGATCGTCCCCACGCAAGCGCGAGAGGAGCGCCCGGACGCTCTCGTCCGGGCCGGCGATCGTTCCGTTGATCCCCTCGGGCGCCAGGAGGATCGTTCCGCAGAACCCCTCCCGCTCGCCAAACCCCTGAAGTTCGGCCCGCAACCCTTCACAGTCCGGAATCGGCGTGAACTTGTAGAACGCGGATACGGTGAAGCCCATCGGTGTGTGCTAGACGTCGAGGTTCTGCACGCTGAGGGCATTCTCCTGGATGAACTCCCGCCGCGGCTCCACCACGTCGCCCATCAGCTTGGTGAAGATCTCGTCGGCTTCGGCCAGATCTCCAAGCTTTACTTGAAGAAGCGTGCGCGCATCCCGATCGAGCGTGGTTTCCCAGAGCTGCTCCGGGTTCATCTCGCCCAGGCCTTTGTAGCGCTGCAGCGTCAAACCCTTTCGGCCCGCTTCGTAGATCGCTTCGAGAAGGCTGCGCGGACCATGCACCGGCAAGGTCTCTGATTTCCGCTTCAGCATCGCCGGGGCGCCGTAGACCTCCTTCAAGCCGTCGTGGCGCTCGTTGATCCGCCGCGCGTCGAGAGACATGATAAGCCCGCGATCGAGCGTATGCGCTTCCGTCACACCGCGGACTTCACGACGCACCACGTAGCCTTCATTTCCGATCCGGCCTTGCCAGCCCGTTTCGGTTTCCTCGGCGAGCTGATCGAGCCTCTTTGCGAGGTTCTCGGCAGCCTGCTGCGCCTTTGCCTCCGACGACAGGAGTTCCGCATCGAAGAGCCCCATGATTGCGGCCTGCTCGACGATGCCGCGATTGTAGCGCGAGTGAAGCTGGTCGATGAGCCCGGTGACGCCACGAGCCTCTTTGACGATCTCTCGCAAATCCTTGCCGCCGCGATCGCCGCCACCGGTCAGAAGAGTCGTATCCTCCAGTCCACTATCCACGAGGTAATCCTCGAGTGCGCGCTGGTCTTTCAGGTATGCACTCGATTTGCCGCGACTGACCTTATACAGCGGCGGTTGCGCGATATAGACGTGGCCTTTCTCGACGAGTTCCGGCATCTGCCGGTAGAAGAACGTCAACAGCAGCGTTCGGATGTGCGCACCGTCGACGTCGGCGTCCGTCATGATGATGATCTTGTGGTAGCGCAGCTTGGAGAGATCGAAATCGTCGCGAATACCAGTACCCAGGGCGCCGATGATGTTCGTGACCTGCTCCGACGACAGCATCTTGTCGATGCGCGCCCGCTCCACGTTCAGGATCTTGCCCCTGATCGGCAGCACCGCCTGATATTCACGCTTGCGCCCCTGCTTGGCCGAACCGCCTGCGGAATCACCTTCGACGATGAACATCTCGGTATTTGTGGGATCGCGGTCCTGGCATTCCGCCAGACCACCCGGCAGGCGCAATCCATCAAGCGCGCCCTTGCGCCGCGTCAGTTCGCGCGCCTTGCGCGCGGCTTCACGGGCCAGCGCCGCCTCGACGATCTTGCCGACGATCGTTTTTGCTTCCTTCGGATGCTCTTCGAACCATGCTGCGAGTTGATCGCCGACCGTGTTCTCGACCACCGGCTTGACTTCCGAGGAAACGAGCTTGTCTTTCGTCTGCGAGGAAAACTTGGGGTCCGGCACCTTCACCGACAGCACGCAGGTCAAACCCTCGCGCGCATCTTCACCGGCCAGATCCACCTTTTCCTTTTTCGCGATGCCGCTTTCGTTCGCGTATTTGTTGATTACCCGCGTCAGCGCCGCACGAAAGCCGGCCAGATGTGTGCCGCCGTCGCGCTGCGGAATATTGTTTGTGAAGCACAGAACGTTCTCGTGGTAGCTGTCGTTCCACCACAACGCGATCTCGACGCCGATGCCGTCCTTTTCGGCGCGAATCATGAGCGGTTCGGAAATGAGCGCCTGCTTGGACCGGTCGAGGTAGCGCACAAATGCCGCCGTGCCGCCCTCATAGAAGAATTCCTCGCGCTTCACGTCGGCGTGGCGCTTGTCGGTCAGAACGACCTTCGCACCCGAATTCAGGAACGCCAGTTCCCGCAACCGGTGCTCGATCGTCGGATAATCGAATTCCACCTTGGAAAACGTCTGTGTCGACGGCAGGAACGTTACTTCGGTTCCGCGCTGCCCTTTCGCCTCCCCAACCACGTTCAGCGGACTTACGGCGACACCATCACGGAACTCGATGACGTGCTCTTTGCCTTCGCGCCAGATGCGGGCCTTCAACCAGGTCGACAAGGCATTGACCACCGACACGCCGACACCATGCAATCCGCCGGACACCTTGTAGGCGTTCTGATCGAATTTGCCGCCCGCGTGCAGCTCCGTGAACACGATCTCCGCCGCCGAACGCTTGGGATCGTGGTCATCGTCGTTCTTGATGCCGGTCGGGATACCACGACCATCGTCACGCACCGTGCACGATCCGTCGGCGTTCAGCGTCACCTCGCACGACGTCGCATGTCCGGCGAGAACCTCGTCGATGGCGTTGTCGACCACCTCGTAGATCATGTGGTGGAGGCCGGAACCGTCATCGGTGTCGCCGATGTACATGCCCGGCCGCTTGCGAACGGCATCGAGCCCTTTCAGCATCTTGATGCTGTCCGCGCCGTAGTCTTCGGCAATGGATTTGCGTGCGGGCTCCGCGGTCATTCGTATCCTGACTTCCTACTGTGAATCCTCAATTGTGGACTATACCACGCGGGGCCGGAATACGCGCAGAAAATCAAACGCAACGGCCGGCCTATCCATAAGAAAAGCCTGATAAATTCCAGGGTCTTGACTGTGCGCCTTTGTCGCGCGCTCAAAGCCGGCCCGGCAGACCTGTCCGGCCGTCGTCGACGCTGACGAAGCGGGCCCTTTCGCCGAGCGCCGAAAACGCCTGGGCGTCCGTTCCGGTCATCCAGGCCTGGGTGTTGAGTGCGACGATCTCATCGAACAGCGCGGCGCGGCGCGCGGCGTCAAGGTGTGCCGTCACTTCGTCGAGGAGAAGGATGGGCGCGCGGCCGTTCTGGCGCTCGGCGGTAAGTTCAGCATGCGACAGCACGAGGCCCAGAAGCAGGGCCTTCTGCTCTCCGGTGGAACACAACCGCGCCGGCATGCTTTTAGGACCGTGTTCAACCACGAGATCCGAACGATGCGGCCCCTCAAGCGTTCGGCCCGCCGCCCGGTCGCGCTCACGGCCGGTCCGAAGTGCTGAACGGTAGCGCTCTTCGGCATCCAGCGCCGGCATCCGCGTGACATCGGATTCGAGGGTGCCTTCGACACCCACCAGCGCCCACGGGAACGCCGAACAGTGATCCCGCTGCCGGCGGCGCTCGGAGATGCTCTGCAGGGCCTGCACGGCATCGGCACGCGCAGCCGCAATGGCGACGCCGGTTTCCACCATCACGTCTTCCAGCCCCTGAAATCGCGCGTTGTCCCGCACGTCGTCGGCAAGCAGGCGGTTGCGTTGCTGCATCGCCCGCTCGAACCGTGAGGCCCGGCGCCCATGGCCCGCGTCGATGCACAGGATCAGTCGATCGAGAAAGCGCCGCCGCTCCGAGCCGGGTCCTGTGAAAAGTCCATCCATCGCCGGTGTCAGCCATGCGACTTCCACGTAGTCGGCAAGCACGCCAGAACCTGGCTTGGCCACGCCGTCGATGCGAACGATCCGGCTCGCTGCTGTCTCCGGACCGGGTGCAAGACCCGTCCCGATATCGACCGCGCCAACATCGGTGTGGACCGTTGCCGCAATCGACCAACTGCCGTCTCCGGGCGAGCGCGCGAGATCCGAATACGCAGCACGCCGCAACCCCTGCCCCGGGGCGAGGAGCGAAACGGCTTCGAGAAGGTTGGTTTTGCCGGAACCGTTCGCACCCGTCAGAACGACAGGCTCGGGGCCAAGAACCAGCTCCGCAGTCCGGTAGTTGCGGAAATTGGTGAGCGTCAGGCGCTCGACCCA
>JALOTA010000165.1 GCA_025458125.1 Hyphomicrobium sp. | reverse complement strand
GCTTTCACGGCGCGCTTGAGAAGCAAACCGTCGAGAGCCGCGCCCGCAGGATCCTTGCGGTGCTTGAGATTGATCTCGAACTGTCCGGGGCCGGCTTCCTGCAATACCGCATCCACCGGAAGCCCCTGGGCTTCCGCGATCCGGTAGATGTCGTCGATGAAGGGGGCGACGCAATCCAGCTCTTCGAACTGGTAGAGCTGCTGCCAATCCGGGTTCTCGACGAGCCCGCAGGGAGTTTTGAGCTGGAACGCTCCGTTCTTGGCCGCCGCACTGACGTAGAACTCCAGTTCAACAGCGGTAACGGGTTGGAAGCCCATGCTGGCCAGAGCGGCGGTCTGTCGTTGCAGGATGCGCCGCGGATCAAGCCCGCCGTCGTCCTCCACGGGTACCATGACGGCCTGGGCATATGTCGTGCCGTCGACCACGACCGGCACCAGCGTTTCGGCGAGAATACGGAACTGGAGATCCGGATCGCCCGTCTCCCAAAGCCGCCCCGTCTCCTCGACGCATGACCCGCGCATGTCCATGATGTAGCAGGTCGAGGGCACCATGAAGCCCTTGTCGGCGAACGCGTTGAGGTCGCGGGCGCGAATCCTCTTGCCCCGCGCGATGCCGTTGAGATCGTGCATGAAGATGTCGATCCACTGCACGCTGGGATGCTTGGCGAGGAAATCCTTCGCCTGCTCGTTTGAAAGGTATGTTTCGTTCATGACAGCTTGGCTCCCGCTGCGCTGCCGAAGCGGCGAAACAGCTTGATGGATACAGGGTTCTCGTTGGCGCGCCATTCAGGATGCCACTGCACGCCCAGACAGAACGGATGATCGTCCGGACCGCGCACGGCCTCTACGAGACCGTCCTCGGCGAAGGCTTCGGGGGTGAGGCTCGGCGCCAGATCCTTGAGCCCCTGGCCATGCAGTGAGTTGACCATGATTTCGTCCTGGCCGACCCACTCGCGCAGCTTGCCGGTCAGATTGAGCGAGTGGACTGGCCCCCAGCGTTCTTCCAGGGACACCTCCTTGCGCTCTCGATGATCCCTCTTGCCATTCTGCGCGTGAACGGCCTGATGCAGCGTGCCACCGAGCGCGACGTTGAGCTCCTGAAAGCCCCGGCAGATCGCCATCATGGGAATCTTCTTGTCGACGGCCGTTCGGATCAGGGGCAGCGTGACGGCATCGCGCGCGGGATCAAGAGAATCCGGCAGCACCGGATCCTCTTCCCCGTAATGATGCGGCGAGACGTTGGACGGACTGCCCGAAAACAGGATGCCATCGGCCACGTCGAGCACCGCACCGATGTCGACCAGTGCGGCGTCGAGCGGGATAAGCAGCGGCTGGCACTCCGCGACCGCTGCCACGGCTGCCGAATACTTACGGCTCACCGCATCGAAGGTGTAACCCTCGATGGTCTTGGTGCAGCAGGGAATGACCACGATTGGACGGCTCATGCTGCGAGTTCTCCCGCAACATCGCCGAGTGTCAGGTCGAGAACCTTGGTAATGACGCGCTCGGCTTCATCGAAATGTGCCTGCGTGAAGATCAGCGGCGGCGCCGTGACCATCGTGTCGCCGATCGCCCGCATGATGTAGCCCTCGCGAGCGAAATGGTTGCGGCAGATGGTACCGACGCGGCCGGGGTCTGCAAAGCGACGCCGCGTGCGCTTGTCGGCGACAAGCTCCATGGCTCCCAGCATGCCGATGGACCGCACCTCGCCGACGAGGGGATGATCCTTGAACTTGCCGAGCATGGATGCCAGCGCCGGACCGGTAAACTCGTTGACCTTTTCGACGAGCCGCTCCCGCTCCATGATCTCGATGTTCTTCAAAGCAACCGCGCAGGCGACCGGATGCCCGGCATACGTGTAGCCGTGATAGAACTCGTCGTCGTGCTCGGCGAGGGCCTTGGCCACGCGATCGCCGACCAGCAGCCCCGATAGCGGGATGTAGCCCGACGTTGCCGCCTTCGCGAAGGTGATGAGATCGGGGCGCGTGCCGTAATAGTCCGTGGCGAACCACCGGCCGGTGCGGCCGAAGCCCGTGATCACTTCGTCATGCAGGAACAGGATGCCGTACTTGTCGACGATCTTCTGCACTGCGGGCCAGTAGGTCGAAGGCGCGATCTTGAGACCGCCAGCGCCCATTACCGGTTCGCCGACGAATGCGGCGACGTTCTCCGGACCCACGGCGAGGATCTCGTCTTCGATGGCCTTGGCCGCCCGCAAGCCGAATTCTTCCGGCGTTTCGCCTACTTCAGAATTTCCATACCAGTAGGGCTCCATCACATGCCGGAAGCCTTCGTAGGGAGGATAGAGCTGCGAATGCATCAGCGCCATTCCGCCCATCGACGCCGCCGTGATGGTCGAGCCGTGGTAGGCGTTGCGGCGGCTGATGATGATGCGCCGCTTTGGTTCGCCCTTGATGACCCAGTAGTGGCGGATCATCCGGACGGCGGTGTCGTTGGATTCCGAACCCGACGACCCGTAGAAAACCTGGTTGATACCGGCGGGCGCGATCTCGGCGAGCTTCGCCGACAATTCGACGACACGCGGATGCGTCGTCTGGAAGAACGT
>JALOTA010000164.1 GCA_025458125.1 Hyphomicrobium sp. | reverse complement strand
CGGCTCGAGGCGGATTTGCTGCGGAAGAGGATTCTCCCGCGGCTTCATCAGATAGAGCCGGGCGAACGTCGCGAACGCCGACGCGCCAAGCCCGTAGCGACGCAGTCGGGCACCAAACCCGTCCTTGCCCTCCAGCGCGTCGATCTTGTCGTTGATCACCCGCAGCTTCTCGAGACGCTTCAGGAACTTCGGATTTTCAATGTCGAGTTCCACCGGGAACACCTGGCGCGAGATCTCCGACGTGAGGCGGAAAACCCGCATGTCGTATTCCGTCGGGTCGATGCCGATCGCCTTGTGGAACTCCGGCCGCGCATGGTCGCGCACGTACATCGTGGCGTACACCGCGAGCACGAAAAAGCGCACCCAGAGCTTGTTGACACCTTCAAGCAGATGCGGATTGGCCCGCATCAGCAGGGCAAACGCCTCACCGTGCCGGAACTCGTCATTGCACCACTTCTCGAACCACTTGAAGATCGGATGGAAGCGCCGGTCGGGGTGACGCTCCAGATGCCGGTAGATCGTGATATAGCGGGCGTAGCCAATCTTCTCCGACAAGTAGGTCGCGTAGAAAATGAACTTCGGCTTGAAGAAAGTGTACTTCTTGGCCTTCGTCAGGAAGCCGAGATCGATGCCGATGTCGAAGTCGCGCAAGGTATCGTTGATGAAGCCGGCGTGGCGGGCCTCATCGCGGCTCATGAACTTGAACAGCTCAACAAGGTCTTTGTTCTTGCCGCGCTTCTTCATCTCCGCGTAGAGGACGCAGCCGGAGAACTCCGAGGTCAGGGAACTGACCAGGAAGTCGATGAATTCCTTCCGCAACCCCTCCGGGAGTGAGTTCAGATCGAAGTCATCCCAGGCATCCGTGCGGCGAAAGTGGCCGCGGTTCGTGTCTGCGCGCATCTCAGCAAGCAGCGCATCCCACTCGCTCCTCAGCGCCGAAACGTCGATGCGGTCCAGTTCGTCGAAGTCCGTGGTGTAGAAGCGCGGACTGAGGATCGTCTCATTTACGGCGGCGGCCGTCGTCTCGTTCGGCGCGCGGCCGAAGGTTTCAATGGTCATAGCTTCCTCCCTGAGGAAAAGCTGACTTCGTAAAGCTCGGTGAGTTCCAGCTTGGCGGCGATTTTCGTCATCAGCCGCTCGATGGGCGAAGCCCGCGTCACCGTTGCTTTCCGCTCGATCACCCGCTTCTCGCCGTAAGGTACGCGGATCGGGTCGCCATGCACGAGAACCTCGTCTCCGGCTTCCACTGGCCTTGTGCCATGCAGATCGACGTGGGCGTGCAGGCTTTCGAACGTGTTTTCTATTTCAATCGTGCAGTTGACCACCTCGGGTGGTGGTCCTCGAAAGACGGACATCATGGTTGCGTTCTCCCCATGGCGAGAAATTGTTCGAAGGCTTTCCTATTCATGCCTCCGAACGCGTTCAGCATGACGACCTCGCCTGTCGCCAAATCCGTGAGTGTCAATGCATCGTCGGTATGCCGCGCGAGCCGGAAAGGCTTGCCGGGTATCGTCCCGAGCACAGCCCGGTCGCGTGCCATGCTGCGCATCACCACGCGAACGAAGCCGTCCTGGCCCGGTTTGAGCTCCGCGATCTGCTGCTTCGTGCTGACGTCGATAACGCCCACCGAACCGTCCGTGAGGTCGGTGAACATGAGTTCACGCTGTTCGGCAACGGGTGCGTAGACGACCCGTGTCGCGCCGAAATCCCAAAGGCGGGCCGACGCGGCGAAGACAAGCGAAAAGGCGATCATCGCTCCAACGGCAATCAGCATGCCCTTGGGGAATGGCTTGGCGTCGATCGCTTCCTCGTGCACGGCAGTTCTCCTTCAGGTTCAAGCAGCCGCGGGTGCCGTCCCGCCTGTGGCCGTTTCAGCCGACTGCGGGCGTGCCGCGGCCTGAGGCCGCCTCGCCCTCTCGGGTGTTCCGGCGGCGGCGTGAAGCGCCCGGGACAAGAGCCCGGCCACGTGCTCCGCATCCGGCAGGGCGCGGAACGACGGCTGCGCCTTGCGCACGAACCAGGGGCGCGTGTGCGGCCACAGGTGGAGGTACGTGAGACGGCCCAGATCGTCGACTTCGAGCGCTACGTCGCCAGTCCCGTCTGGGCGCAATGCGACGTCGGCGCTGCGGATCGCCTTGAACGGGATGTTGACCGTCATAGGTAGCGCCACGCCGAAGCGCATCACAACCCGGCGGCTCGTGATCGAATAGATCGTCGTCCGGGCGATGAGCCGGGCAAGCAGAGAGAGAATGAGAATCGCAGCCGCCGCCATCCCGAGAAGTGGGATGCTGTCGAACGCGATTTGCGACAGGGTGTAGCCATCCGACAGGCCCGTGGCGATACGCCAGACCAGCAGAGCGGCGAAATAGGCTGCGACGAGACCCACGTGGAGCACCCGCCTTGCCGTCGCCATCGCGGAGGGCGATCCCTGCCAGAGGAGTTGTTCTCCCTCCGGCAGGTTCGCTGGCAGCCCTGGAACGGGCTCATGGTCGTATTCGTGGCTCACAGCAGCGGCTCCGCGCGAGACGGTTCGGAATAGAGCGTACCTGCACCGTAGTACGCCGTGACCTTTTCTTCT
>JALOTA010000091.1 GCA_025458125.1 Hyphomicrobium sp. | reverse complement strand
AAGCCCTAGGTTCGTCAGGTCCGTGAGTTCAGATATTCCAGGGGCAAACCCGAAGCGCCGCGCCATCACGTCGAGGTCGACGCCTTCGGCCAGCCGCAGGCCCATGAGGAGCATTTCGTCGGCCTGCTCTTCGAGGCTGAGGACTTGTTCTTCGACAAAGCCGTGCCCGGCCGTTTGCACGCGTTCGACCCAACGTTCGGGGTTTCGTTCGGTGGCGGTGGCGAGGCGCGTACCGTCGCTCAGAACCAGACGGCCATGCGCGCCAGGACCAACGCCGGCATACACCCCATATCGCCAGTAAAGAAGATTGTGCCGGCTCTCCTCGCCCGGGACGGCGTGATTGGAGATTTCATAGGCATGAAGGCCCTTGGCCGCGGTCATCTCCTGGGTCAGGGCATAAAGATCGAGAGCGGCATCGGGATCGGGCACGACGAGTTTGCCGCGCGCATGAAGTTCGGCGAATGGCGTGTCGGGTTCAATGGTGAGCTGGTAGAGGGAGAGGTGCCCCGCCGCCATGACCAGCGCCTCGGACAGTTCCTCGCGCCATTCACGCAGCGTCTGGCCGGGCCGGGCGTAGATCAGATCGAATGAAAAACGGTCGAACGTGCGCTGCGCGATTTCAATGGCTGCTTTGGCTTCGGAGACGGAATGAAGACGTCCCAGCCGCTTCAGTTCAGTGTCACGCAACGATTGAACGCCGATCGACACGCGGTTCACGCCGGCGGCACGATACCCGGCAAAGCGGCTCGCTTCGACACTGTTGGGATTGGCTTCGAGGGTGATCTCCGCCCCGGGAACGATCGTCCACAGGCCAGCAATTTGATCGAGAATGGCCGCTACCGTCGATGGCTGCATCAACGAAGGCGTGCCGCCTCCGAAGAAAATGGACTGCACAGGCTGCGGACCGACGCGATCTTTCACTTCGGACAGTTCGCGGAGATAGGCAGCGAGAAACCGTGGCTCGTCCCATCCCGAGAAGCGGACGTGGCTGTTGAAGTCGCAATAGGGGCATTTCTGGGCGCAGAACGGCCAGTGGACATAGACGCCGAACATGGCGGACCCGTCCCGCGGCCGCTGTGGAAGCGTATTCAAGAGCGTTTCGCCTCCGTGGCGGCGAGCAAAGCCTTTGCCAACGTGCGCCACCGCGGCTCGGTACTCTCCTCCGCAACCGAGTCCTCGAGTGCGACCATCAGCGTGCCGAGATCGACGCGGGGCTGACCGCGCCGTTCCAGATCGGCACTCAAATGCCTGACAAACGTTTTCAGTTCATCGCGCGTCGAGATGTTCGCCGCGGCCGCATGAAGACCGGCGGCATCGCGGTCGGCGTTGGGCATCACCGGTTGCGCGGAGAGATCGCCGAGAACCGCTTTACGGAACGCATCGAACGCCCTGGTCCTATGCGAAATCGCGTACTTGCCGGCCGGCTCCATTTCCCCAAACGTCTGATCGTAGCCGTCGGGAACGAACATCGGATCGTAGCCGAAGCCATTGCCGCCGCGCGGCGGCCAGACCAGCCGGCCATAAACCTTGCCCTCGAACGTCTGCGTTTGACCGCCGGGCCAGGCGAGACAAAGAACGGAGATAAAGTTGGCGCGTGGTCCGGGAGAGGTCCAACCGTGGCGGGCGGTGATTTCGTGCGCTACCTTTTCCATGGCGACGCCGAAGTCTTTTTGCGGTCCGGCCCAGCGCGCGGAAAAGATCCCCGGCGCGCCTCCCAGACAGTCAACCTCCAGTCCCGAGTCGTCCGCGAGCGCCGGCAAACCCGACCCGGTTGCGGCCGCAAGAGCCTTCAGCCGGGCATTGCCTTCGAACGTTGGTTCTGTCTCTTCGGGTTCGCGCAGTCCGAGTTGGCCCGCCGACACGGCCGCGAGACCATAGGGCGCAATCAGCTGATCGATCTCCCAGACCTTGCCCTTGTTGTGGCTCGCGACGACGAGCTTCATTCCGCGAGTCAGCGTGCGCATCTGTGCTCCGTAACTTCTGGCCGGGCGCCCGCCGGCAGGCGCGCCGGCAATCAGGCTACCGTGATCTTCTGGAGCTGAATCAATTCGGAGATGCCTTTGCGGGCGAGCGCCATCAGGCCATCGAAGCTTTCCTGCGAAAAGGCGGTGGTCTCGGCCGTGCCCTGGACTTCGACGATCCCGCCGGATCCGGTCATCACAAAGTTGCTGTCGGCGTCCGCCGTCGAATCCTCGGCATAATCGAGATCGAGCACAGGCGTACCGCGGTAGAGCCCGCATGAAACAGCGGCGACGTGATCACGAAGCACGCCGTCCTTCACCATGTCCCTCACCTTCATCCACTGGATGCAATCGTAAAGCGCAACCCAGGCTCCGGTGATGGCGGCCGTGCGGGTGCCGCCGTCGGCCTGAATGACGTCGCAGTCGACCGTGATCTGGCGCTCGCCCAGTTTCTGGAGGTCGACCACGGCGCGCAGCGCGCGGCCGATGAGGCGCTGGATCTCCTGAGTCCGGCCGGAGGGGTGGCCGGTCGTCACCTCACGCCGCGTGCGCTCGGACGTCGCGCGGGGCAGCATGGCGTATTCCGCCGTAACCCAACCCCGGCCCTGTCCCTTCAACCAAGGGGGCACACGCTCCTCCAGGCTCGCTAGGCACAGAACGTGCGTATTGCCGAACTTGATCAGGCAGGACCCCTCTGCGTGCATCGAGACCGCGCGCTCGATGGAGACGCGGCGGAGTTCGCCGGGTTGGCGTTTGGAGGGGCGCATCGGCAGCTTGACCTTCGGTAAGGGTGGAATCCGGCGCGACCCTAGTCCGCGACACTGGCGGGTGCAACCGGTGTGGATCTGGCCGCCGGCCATGCTAACGGCCGCACCGGGTTTGACGGGCATACCCTGCCCTTCCTACATTCTGGCGGAGACGGGCGGCCGGCCCGGTCAGAGACCCAGTAACCGCATGTCCGAAATCGTCAAGCTGAACGACCGTTCGCGTACCATCCTTCGTCAGATCGTGGAGAGCTATCTCTCCACCGGCGATCCCGTCGGATCGCGCAATCTGTCGCGCGTGCTGCCCCTCCACCTGTCTCCCGCTTCGATCCGGAACGTGATGGCCGATCTGGAGGAACTTGGCCTCATCTATGCGCCGCACACGTCCGCAGGGCGGCTGCCGACGCAGACCGGCCTGCGCATGTTCGTGGATGGCCTTCTGGAAACCGGGGCGCTTTCCGACGAAGAGCGCAAGCAGATCGAGGCTCAGATTGCAGCCAGCCGATCCACCTCGCTGGACAAGGTGCTCGGCGAAGCGGGGGAAATGATCTCGGGATTGTCGCATTGCGCCGGGGTCGTCCTCGCGGAGAAGCAGATCGCGCGGCTGAAGCAGGTGGAGTTCGTGCTGCTTGAACCCACAAAGGCGCTGGCGATCCTCGTCAGCGACGACGGCGACGTCGAAAACCGCATCATCCAACTGCCGCCAGGGCTCGCACCCACGGCCCTGATCGAAGCCGCCAACTACCTCAACGCCCACATCCGCGGCCTGACGATCACGGAAGCGCGACGGCGGATAGAGGCGGAGCTGGCGACCGCAAGGGCCGAACTGGACGTGCTTACTCAAAAGGTCGTGCAGGCCGGCCTTGCCGAGTGGTCGGGGGCACTGGACGAACGCCAGAGCCTGATCGTGCGCGGACAGTCCAATCTGCTCAAGGATCTGACGGCAATCGAAGACCTGGAACGCATCCGTCAACTGTTCGATGACCTGGAGTCCAAGAGGGAACTCTCGCAGATACTCGGACTTGCCGAAGGCGGCGAGGGTGTGCGCATATTCATCGGATCGGAAAACAAACTGTTCTCCATGTCCGGCTCGTCACTTGTCGTGGCTCCGTTTCACAACCGGTCCCGCAAGGTCGTGGGTGTGCTCGGCGTCATCGGACCGACGAGGCTGAACTATGCCCGTATCATTCCTATGGTCGATTACACGGCCAAGATCATTTCACGGCTGATCTCTTGATTTTTGAAAGCCGTCAGCCGATACCCCGACCCAACAGCCGAAAACCTGATCTTGAGAGAGCGATCGAGCCGCACCATGTCCGATCCAGACACACCGCCCGATTTCACCGCGCCCCGGCAACCAGGACCCGGCAGCACTCAGGCCGCCACGCCGGAAGGCAACGCCCCTCAACCCGGTGGCGATCAGCTCAAGGCGATCATCGGCGCTCTGCAAGCCGACCTCGAAGCCAAATCGCAAGAGGTGCTGCGGCTTGTCGCGGACATGGACAACCTGCGCAAGCGGACCGAGCGGGAGAAGCAGGAGACGGCAAAATTCGCCATCTCCAGATTTGCGGTGGACATCATCGGAGTCACCGACAACTTCGAGCGGGCGATGCAAGCCGTTCCGGCGGGCGCCGCTGAGGCCGATCCGGCGCTTGCCAGCCTCGTTGAAGGGGTGGACATGATCGACGGGCAGCTGAAAGCGGTGCTCGAGAAGCACGGCGTCAAGCGGATATGGCCCGAAGGCGAACTCCTCAATCCGCACCTGCATCAGGCTGTGATGCAGGTGGATCGCCCTGATGTTCCCAGCGGCACGATCCTGCAAGTCTATCAGGCCGGCTACGTCATCGACGAACGCGTCATCCGGGCGGCAACCGTCGTCGTCGCGCGCGGCGGGCCACGTCCCGGCAAGGCCGATGGCGGTAACGGTCCGGCATCCTGCAATCCTGACGAAGATCCATCGAATAGCGAGTGACGGCCTCCCGCGGACCAACTGTCTGCTATGAATACGCCGGATGACCCGCATCCAGGCCGACCTCCTGCTCCTGTTTGCTGCCGCGCTGTGGGGCGTGGCCTTCTTCTTTCAGAAGGAGGCGATGACCCACATCGGGCCGTGGACCTTTATCGCCGGGCGGTCGTTGCTTGCCGTTCTTGCGCTGTCGGCGCTGATCGGGATTGCCCGCCGAAAGGGTTGGACCGAAGGGATGGCGCCGGGCCTTCCCCGCTATGCTTTCATGTGCGGCCTGGCTTTTCTCGCCGCCGCCTTCCTCCAGCAAAAGGGGATCACCACCGCCTCGGTCACGAATACCGGTTTTCTGACGTCGCTCTACGTGGTGTTCACGCCCCTTGTCGCCTGGATGCTCATACGGAGCAGCCCGCCTCGTACGGTCTGGCCGGCGATCGCGCTCTCATTCGCGGGGACGTGGCTTTTGGGGGGCGGCACGCTGGGTGGATTGGGAACCGGAGATCATCTCGTCATCGCCGGATCGATCTTCTGGGCAACCCATTGCGTTCTTTCGGCAAAGGCAAGCCAGCTCGGCCGCCCGCTGACATTCACCGTCCTGCAGTTCGCCACGGTCGCCGCGATTTCGGTCGTGGCCGCGCTTCTGGTCGAGCAACCGACACTGACTGCTCTGCAAGCCGCCGCCATCCCGATTCTGTTCGTGGGCCTCGTGTCGACGGCTTTCACTTTCACGATTTTCATCATCGCCATGCGGCATACGACCCCGCAGGAAGCGGCCGTTCTGCTGTCGGCCGAGAGCCTGTTTGCGGCCGCGGCGGGCTCGCTTCTCCTGGATGAGCGACTTAACTCAACGGCCTGGACCGGCGCCGCGCTGATGACGGCAGGCGTTCTTCTGGTACAGCTTGGGCCTCGGCTTGGGAGAAGGCTGTCACGCGCCGGAGCGTGAGATTGATGCGCCCGCCACCTGGGATCAGAACCGATGTTCCGGGCAGGATGCGGTCGATCCCATGGTAGGCGAACCTGGACGGGCCGCCGAGGAGGCAGACGTCGCCCGATCGAAGCTCAACACGGACTTTGGGATCGGAACGCTCCAGACCGCCGATATGAAAAACCGCATCGTCACCCAGGGATACGGAGAGAACCGGGGCACGGGGTTCTTTTTCGTCCATGTCGCGATGTGAGCCCATTCTCGCGCCCGCCGGATAAATGTTGATCAGGCAAGCTTCGGGTAAGCCTGAGGCTTTTGCGTAGTTGCGCCAGAGTTCGAGCAGCAGGTCCGGCATGGGCGGCCAGGGCAAGGCGGTCTGCGGATGCCGGTCTTGATACCGGTAGCCGCGTTCCTTGTCGGAGACCCATCCGAGCGGACCGCAGTTCGTCATCTGCACGGAGAACGGCTTGCCCGTTCGGGGCATGCACGGCTGAAACAGCGGAGCGGATAACATCACATTCTCAATGCCGACGAGTAGCGCACGCTGGCCGGCCGGCGAAAGCGCCCCGCGAAACAGACGGAACCCCTCAGGTAGGTCCTCGGCCAATGTCATCTCGATTTGTTTACGACTTGCCAACCAAACCCTCTCAACCTGACCCGGGTGCGCGACCATGCGCGGCAGATTATAGTCACGCCAGCGTGACCCACTCCCGTTGCACCCCTCTAAAAGCGCCCTATATAGGGTCGATACCTCGTCCCATTAACTCCCTGGGGACCGCAGCGGCTCCGCCCTCTATAACGGGCGCGGGGAAGCGTCGGATGCCATGACAAGGGTCCGGGCGGTTCGCCACAACTTGAAGGAAGTTCAAAATGGCTAAAGTGATCGGCATCGACCTCGGCACCACCAACTCGTGCGTCGCCGTCATGGAAGGCGGAAAGCCGCGCGTTCTGGAGAATGCCGAGGGCGCCAACACCACGCCCTCCATTGTCGCCTTTACGGATGACGGAGAGCGCCTCGTCGGCCTGCCCGCCAAACGTCAGGCTGTCACCAACCCGACTGGAACCCTGTTCGCCATCAAGCGCCTCATCGGCCGTCGTTTCGACGAGCCGATGGTGGAGAAGGACAAGAAGCTCGTACCCTACAAGATCGTGAAGGGTCCGAACGGCGACGCATGGGTGGAAGTCGACGGCAAGGATTATTCGCCCCAGCAGGTTTCCGCCTTCATCCTTCAGAAGATGAAGGAAACGGCCGAAGCAAAGCTTGGTGAAACGGTCACGCAGGCGGTGATCACCGTTCCGGCGTATTTCAACGACGCCCAGCGCCAGGCCACCAAGGACGCCGGCAAGATCGCGGGTCTGGAAGTTCTGCGCATCATCAACGAGCCGACCGCTGCCGCGCTCGCCTACGGACTCGACAAGAAGAAGGAAGCTCAGACGATCGCGGTCTATGACCTCGGCGGCGGCACCTTCGACATCTCGATTCTTGAGATCGGCGACGGCGTGTTCGAGGTGAAATCCACCAACGGCGACACGTTCCTGGGCGGCGAAGACTTCGACATGAAGCTCGTCTCGTATCTGGCGGACGAGTTCAAGAAGTCGAACGGCATCGATCTGCGCAGCGACAAGCTCGCCTTGCAGCGTCTCAAGGAAGCCGCCGAAAAGGCCAAGATCGAACTGTCGTCGTCTGCCCAGACCGAAATCAACCTGCCCTTCATCACAGCGGATGCGACGGGACCGAAGCATCTGACGATGAAACTCACGCGCGCCAAGCTCGAGAGCCTCGTCGACGACCTGATCGAAAAGACGAAGGGGCCCTGCCTGCAGGCTCTGAAGGATGCCGGACTGAAGGCTGCCGAGATTGACGAGGTCGTTCTCGTCGGCGGCATGACGCGCATGCCGAAAGTTCAGCAGACGGTGAAGGAACTGTTCGGGAAGGAGCCGCACAAGGGCGTCAATCCTGACGAGGTCGTCGCTGTCGGCGCCGCGATCCAGGCCGGCGTGCTGAAGGGCGAAGTCAAGGACGTCCTTCTGCTCGACGTGACGCCGCTGTCGCTCGGCATTGAAACGCTCGGTGGCGTGT
Source organism: Hyphomicrobium sp. (assembly GCA_025458125.1). Classification (GTDB taxonomy): domain Bacteria; phylum Pseudomonadota; class Alphaproteobacteria; order Rhizobiales; family Hyphomicrobiaceae; genus JAGVSR01. The sequence goes on along the minus strand of JALOTA010000091.1, from coordinate 340 downwards.
TCACGCGGCTGATCGAGCGCAACACGACGATTCCGACGAAAAAGAGCCAGGTGTTTTCGACTGCAGAAGACGGGCAGACGGCAGTCACCATCCGCGTCAGCCAGGGCGAGCGCGAGATGGCGGCTGACAACAAACTGCTCGGCCAGTTCGATCTGGTCGGCATCCCGCCTGCCCCGCGCGGCGTTCCGCAGGTCGAGGTAACGTTCGATATCGACGCGAACGGCATCGTGCACGTGTCCGCCAAGGACAAGGCGACCGGCAAGGAACAGTCCATCCGCATTCAGGCTTCGGGTGGCCTGTCCGACGCCGAGATCCAGAAGATGGTCAAGGACGCCGAGGC
>JALOTA010000163.1 GCA_025458125.1 Hyphomicrobium sp. | reverse complement strand
GCCCACGGGCCCTCACACCTTCTCTGAACGCCCATAGTGCGGGTGCGAGAATTTGCCCGCGTAGATAGAGCTGGGGCGGTCTTCCTGGTAGAAGAAGCCACGGCCCTTGCATTGGTTTTGCCCCGCCGCGCCGCTCAGAGTTTCGATCGCGCTTCTCGTGCGACGCAGCTGATGAACTCACTGGGATTCTCAGTCAGCAATTCGTATTCCGCCAGATCGAGTGCCTTGAGCGACTTGGTGAACGCGGGGTCGGCCATGCGTTCCTTCAATAGCGAAACGACGGCGGCGTGCTCTGGCCGGCCATACTCCGCGATTGCCTGCGCAAGTCCCGGCTCGCCAAAGAAGCGGTGAGTCACCTCGATCATGAGCTTGTGGAAACAGGCATTCTGCCGTGTCGCCTGCAGCTTGACCGCCGGCGGCGGCACGGACGTAAAAAATCCACCCGGCAAAATGAAGCCTGGAAGGTCGGCGAGGTCCTTCATCAGTCCATTCAATTCAGCCCATTCCTTCTGAATTTCGGCCTCGGTGCAGTCGGGAGCCGGATTGATGCCGTTGCAACGAGAGGGCATCACGTTCGGCGAGGCCATCCATAAAAGAGGACCGACGTTGGTGACGTCGAACTGCGCGGCGAGCAGGCGCGGATTGGTCAGGTGCTGTTGGTGACTGACGAGAAAGAATCCAATGGCGAGGCATGCCGCGACGTTCATCTCCAGCGTGAAGCCGAGCACGTTGCGGTCTTCGGGAAATTCCAGGCTCGTTCGTCGCGATGTGACAGGTACTGAGACCCCGAGCTTTCGCCGTATGCCGAAAGCCGCCCGACGCGAGGTGTCGCGCACGTGGCTCGGCCGCGTGTCCCGCCGGCTGGGGGCATTGAGCGCCATCGAGCCCGTCATCACGACGATCGCCGCGACCCTTTCGGCGATGGTGGGATGAGTCGCGAAGACACCGGTACTCGGCCCGTCGATCATCATCGAATCGCTTTCGGTGGTGAGACACTCCAGTTCGCTGCGGCCGTCGATCTTCTGCAGTGCGGAGACCAACGCGGCCGGATCCTGCGTCAAGCGGAGCGCCTCGCTGTCGGCGATGAATTCCCTGGCCTTCGAAATGAGGGTTCGCGTGACGAACCCGAAGTGCAGCGCAGAATGGCGCAGGAAGCTGAGCACGACGAACAGGATGAACAGTGCCGGCATCAGACCCATGCTCAGAACGAGCGCACTTGCCTCCCGGTATTTCTGATCTCCCCACGAGCCTTGATTGTAGACCACGGCCATGCTGCGCTGGCACACGGTTGCGGCCGCCATCAAACGCAGGTCGCCGTTCTTGATATGGATGAGCTCGTGCGCCACCACAGCGGCGAGTTCGTCGTCGTCGAGGCCATCGAGCAAGCCGCGCGTGACGACGACGACCGCACTTTTCTGGTCCAGGCCGCAGGCAAAGGCGTTGAGCGCCCGGCTCTCGATGACGGCGAGGCGCGGCTCTGGCAAGCCAGCTGCAATCACCAGAGGTTCCGCGATCCGGTGAAGTCGGGGTTCGTCTCTTTTGCTGACGTAGCGGAAGCCGGTTTGACGGCGCACCAATTTCTCGTGCCACCAGAACTGGACGAGAAACAATCCCGCTCCGGCGAGCGTGACCAAGGGTATGTAGCGGAGGAGATAACCCTCCCAATTATACACCGGCGCATGCGCATGGTCGGCGATGACCAGCGGAATGTAGAGGACGGCGAGCGCCAGAACGTGGAATGCCAGGACGAAGCTCAGGAACAGGACCGCTGAGCGGCGGTCGTTGTAGCTGACCCAGCCGAATAGGCCGTTAACGCGCAACATCGTCCCGCCTCAGAACCGGAACTGTACAGCGTCGTCGATCAGCCCACGCTCGATGCCGAGATCAAACGGGCGGCGCGTCACCAGATTTCTGAACCCGCCGATCAAATTGCCGGGAAATTGGCGCAAGGTGGCGTTGTATTCCTCGATGGCGAGATTGTAGAAGCGGCGCGCAGCGGTTATCCGGTTCTCCGTTGCGACTAGCTCCGCTCGTAGCTCTCTGAAATGCTTCGAGGCCTTGATCTCCGGATAGCGTTCGGCCACTTCCATCAGGGAAACAATCGTCTTGCTCAGCAGGTTCTCGGAATCGAGCTTCTTTTCCGGTGCCGCGGCGGAGAGTGCCGCCGAGCGGGCCGTTGTCACGCTGTTTAGGATTTCGCGCTCGTGACCTGCGAAGCCACGCACCGTCTCGACGAGGCCGGGGATGAGGGTCTGACGATGCTTAAGGTGCGCGTCGATGTCAGCGAAAGCCGTGTCGCAGCGCGCATCCAGCGCCATCAGTCTGTTGTTGATCGCGATCAGCAGGTAGGCCGCGAATGCCAACGCCGCCATCACGCCAATCACGACCATCAATAGAATGCTCGAAATGTCCATGGCACCCTCCCATCATTTTGGACGATCATGAAGGGCAAGGTCTAAAATACCGTTTATCATATGTCTGATTGTCCGTTTACGTTATTAGCGGGATCTTAAATCCTCCGTGTAATGCTAGATACGATGTGACGTAAGCGTGGAGAGTGACGTGGCTGAATCGATCTTTGAGCGCGTTTCGCGGCTGTTGTCTGGTAAACTTGAAGATAGCGTAGACCGCCTCGAACAAGCCGGTGGCGCCGCCGTGATGCGGGAGGCTATCCGAGAAGTCGACCGAGCCATCGATCAGCTTCGCTCCGATCACGAGGGCGTCGTGACGCGAAGGCTTCAGGCAGCGCGTCAACGCAAGATGCTCGCCGAGCATGTTCACAAGCTGACCGAGAAGGCCAAGTTCGCCGTCAGTGAAGGCCGGGACGATCTCGCAGAATTCGAGCAGCAGTCCGCTCAATGCTCTCAAGTCGAAGCCGCAGCGCGGGAAGAGGAGCAGCGGCTGGAAAATTCGATAACGGCACTGCGGACCCGTAAGACGCAGATGGACGACGCGCTTTCCGCTTTCCTCGCATCCCAGAAGCTGGCCCAGACCGGCGGTGACGGACCCACGCACGCGCCGCGGAATGTCGAGCACCAAGTGTCCCGCTCCGAACAGGCGTTCAGCCGCGCTATGGCCGGCGCCGGCGGCTTAGGCCCGACGCGGACCGACGCGGAGACCATCAGCCGCGTCGCGGAGATCGATGGCCTGCAGAGAAGCGCTGTCATCGCAGCACGAATAGCGAAGCTGAAGCAG
>JALOTA010000162.1 GCA_025458125.1 Hyphomicrobium sp. | reverse complement strand
TTGTGGATGTAGTGGCGCGTCTTGGCCGTGCCGATCTCGCCGTAGGACCGAAATGCCTGTTCCAGCTCCTTCAGCAGATTGGCCTCCTGGCCGAAATGGCTGAAGTGCTGGTTGCCTGCTTCTTCGGCCGCTTTCATCGCGGCCTGCATCTCCTCGCGGTTATAGCAGTGGAATGCATCGCCTTCGATGAACGCCGCATTCAGTCCTTCTCGGCGGAAGATCTGCTCGAATGTTCGTTTGACCGATGTGGTCCCCGCGCCGGAGGAACCGGTGACGGAAATGATCGGATGCTTTGCTGACATCTCTTGTTCTTCCTTGCCTTCAGGTTCTGAAGAGGCCGCGGCGGCCGAAGAGAGGCGATCGCTCGCCGGGTCCATGGGGTTCGTGGTGCAGCCGCACGACATACTCGACTTCGGCTTTCGACCCCGCCACCACAGGCGTGTGCTGATGCAGAGTCTGCGGCTCCACGTCGAGAATGCGGGATCGGCCAGTGGAGGCGGCACCGCCGGCCTGCTCGATTATGAAGGCGATCGGGTTTGCCTCGTAGATGAGGCGGAGCCGTCCGGATGTGTAGCCATCGCGCAGATCGGCGGGGTAAAGGAAAATGCCGCCGCGATTCAAGATCCGGTAGATGTCCGACACCGGAGTCGCGGTCCAGCGCATGTTGAAGTCCTTGCCGCGAGGGCCGTCACGCCCCCTCAGCAGGTCGTCGACATAGATGCGGACACAATCTTCCCAGTGACGATAGTTGGAGCTGTTGACCGCAAATTCTGCCGTCACAGGCGGTATGGCCACACTGTAGCAACTGCGGATGTAGGTCATGGAGGCGGGATTGAGAGTGAAGATCTGGGTTCCGGCGCCAACGCTCATCACGAAACTGGTATAGGGCCCATAAACCGCGAACCCTGCAGCGAGTTGGTTGCGTCCCGGCTGCATGAAGCTCGAGCCATCGGCTCCAGCCGACGTCGCGGGCAGCACGGAAAAAATCGTGCCGAGCGTCACATTCGCATCAACATTCGACGATCCGTCGATGGGGTCCACCGCGACAGCAAGCGAGCCGTCGGTGTGAATGTGCAGCGGATTGTCCATTTCCTCAGAAGCGAAGCAGACGACGGGGCAGGTGCGCAGTGCGTCGAGGATCAGGTCGTTGGCTTCCACGTCTATCCGCTTCTGCTGATCGATGCCGCTTTGCCGGCCGGTCGTCGCGCCCATGCCACCTGCGAGCGGAACCCGCCTGATCAGGGCCTCGATGGCTATGGTCGCGCCTGCGATGGCCTCGACCGTCGCGGCCACAGCCTGGCGGGCCGGGTCCTGCAGCGCCCAGCGGGCAAGATAATCGGCAAGACCGACGAGATCGGACATACTGCACCTGGATATTGGCGGCCGGCGAGGAGGCGGACCGGCGGCAAGAGCGCCATTGCAACCATAATTCAGCAGGCAAAGGTGAAAATTCACCCTTGTATCGCAGCTGCCGCAAGGGCAAGCCCTGCTGTACGTGCCCTCGGCGCGGCCGTTCAATCGCCCGGTCCATCAAGCAATAGAAGGGTTCCCTAGACATGGCCAAAGATCAACCCAGTGGCGCGCGGGATGACAGTCAGGGGCTTTCCAAGGAAGAACTCCGGCGGAGAGCCATCATCGCCAAGCAGCTTTCGAGCGCATTTGGCGATATCGTCTCGCTGCTCATGCGTTCGGAGTCGGAACGCTCGCGCGCCTTGGCGGACCTGGAGTGGATGGTCATTCCGGCGCTGCAGACCGGGCAGTTCGCCGTTGCAGAAGGTCAGTCGAAAGAGACGGGCATGGTGTCGCCCATGGGCGCCGTTCTTTGGGCGATGGTGTCTGACGAGGTCGACCAGAGGATCTCTTCTCAGCTGGACAAGCCGTTGAAGCTGCAACAGTCGGAATGGCGGTCGGGCGAGATACCCTGGATCGTGGCTGCGTTTGGCGATCCGAAGGTCGTTGGCCAGCTGCTCGAGGAACTTTCAAAGAACGTCTTCAAGCAGCGGCCCGCAAAACTGAGGTCCAGAGGTGAGGACGGCAAAGCTTTCGTGGGCAAGCTGGAGTTCAAGCCGGCCCAGACTTCTTGATAAATCGTGAACGCACGTCCGCGTAACTTACGGCTGATCAACGCTTTTCTGGCCAGAGTTAGCCATCTATGAAGAAGTATGTGTCACCGTTCGGCCGGTAACCACGCGCTGCGGGACCTGGAACGGGTGTGTTCCGGGCCCGGGCGCTGTCCGGAGTGCGCGTGCCATGATGAGCCTGCTTTCGCGAACCGCAGCATCGTCTGCGAACCCGTTGAAGCGCACGCTTGCCCGTTCAAAAGACCTCTTCCTCGCCGTCGGCCTCTTCTCTGGAGTGATCAACCTCCTGGCGCTGACCGGCTCATTCTACATGCTGCAGGTCTACGACCGCGACTTCATTCGCGTGCGCATCATGAGCCGCGTCGGCGTGCGGGTCGACAACGACGTGCGCGCCACGGTCTTCCAGGCCGTGCGCATGATGCCGCTGAAGCACCGCAAATCCGGCGACGGGCTGCAGCCGATCCGCGACCTCGACACGATCCGCGGCTTTTTCAGCGGGCTGGGTCCGACGGCGCTGTTCGACCTGCCGTGGGTACCCGTCTACCTCTTCATCGTGTTCCTGCTGCATCCGACCCTGGGCGTCTTCGCGCTTCTGGGTGCCCTGCTTCTCGTCGCGCTAACGTTGCTGACAGAACGTTCGACCCGTGAGCCCACGTCGCTTGCCGTCAACAGCGCTTCGGCCAGATTCGCATTCGGCGAGGAAGCCCGGCGCAATGCCGAGGTCATCCACGCTTTGGGCCTCGGCGAGCGCATGCTGGCGCGATGGGATCAGCTGACGGCAAAGCACATTTCGGACCAGATGATCGCAAACGACGCCGCCACAGGCATCGGAAGCGTTTCGAAAGTCATGAGGCTTTTTCTGCAGTCGGGCATCCTTGGTCTCGGCGCGTGGCTGGTGATCAAGGGCGAAGTTTCCGCTGGGACGATCGTTGCCGCCTCTATCATCATGGCCCGCGCCCTGGCTCCCGTCGAAACAGCTATTGCACACTGGCGCGGCTTCATCGCGGCACGCCAGAGCTACGACCGGCTCTCGAAAACGTTCGACATGATGAAGCTCGGCGGTGAAAAGGCCGCTCCGATCGATTTGCCG
>JALOTA010000161.1 GCA_025458125.1 Hyphomicrobium sp. | reverse complement strand
CGACGCTGCGCTGCTGCACCTCATGATCGAGCTTGGCGAGCAGGGCTTCGGCTTCCGCGACGCTTGCGGCATCGCCTTCGGCCTCGCCGAGTTCGATCAAGGTGACGTTATCCTCCAGCTCCTGCTGCATGCGCCTGAAGCTGGAAAGGGATTTCTCCAGCGATTGACGCTGGCGCATTACTTTCTGCGCCTCGGCTGGCTTCGACCAGAGGGCCGGGTCTTCTGCGCGGCGATTCAGTTCCGCGAGACGTTCTTCTGCGTGATCCGGGTCAAAGATACCTCCTCAGAAGCGCGAGCGCCTCTTCGATGGAATCGACAGTTTTTTGCGCTTCTGCGCGCATGGGAGTGCCTTTCAGAATAGCCTTCAGGACTGGAATGGAAGATGACTGGCATATAGTGGCGCGCCGCGGCGATGTAAACGGCGCCCTCGGGGCGCATGCACAAGCGGCGCGGAAACGAACGAGCGTGCCAGTGCGGCGTCACCATTCGGGCGGACGTGCCGGCGGTGGTGGAGGCGGTTCGGGTGCGTTGGCGGCCGGAGCAGCCGGCGCCCAGGCGTCGTTGGCGGAAGAATAGGAGCCAGACGATGCCGTAGAGCCGGCAGGCGCATTCGCCGTGTCGCTCACCTGGAAGCCGATGATCGAGTAGGCGTCGTCGGGATCCTCGTTTGGCTTGAAGGCTTCAAGGATGGACTGCGAATCTGTCGGTCCGGCTCGCAGGCCCGTCTTCAGGTTCACGCGCACGAGCTTCAATCCGGGCGGTACGCGGAAAGGCGTGGCTGGCTCTTCCGCAAGGGCGCGCTTGACGAATTCACCGAAGATGGGTGCCGCCACGCCGCCGCCGGTCCGCCCCTTGCCCATGGGCCGCGGCGTATCGAACCCGATATAGACGCCCACGACCAGGTCAGGCGTGTAGCCGACGAACCAGGCATCGCGTTCTTCGTTCGTCGTTCCGGTTTTGCCCGCGATAGGACGGTTGAGCCCCTTCAGCACCGTGGCCGTGCCACGCTGGACGACGCCCTCCAACACGGACGTGACCTGATAGGCGGTGTGCGGGTCGATGACTTGCTTGCGATCGTCAGGTATTTCGGGCTCGGGCTGATTGGCCCACGCTTCTGCAGAGCAGCCAACGCACTCGCGGGCATCGTGTTTCCAGACGGAGCGACCCCAGCGATCCTGAATACGGTCGATGAGAGTGGCGCGAACCTGCTTGCCTCCGTTCGCGAGCATCGAATAGGCGGTCGCCATCCGCAGCAACGTGGTTTCGCCGGCCCCGAGAGACATGGAGAGGACGGGGAGCAGGTCATCGTAGATACCGAACCGCTTCGCATATTCCGTGATGATCGGCATTCCGACATCCTGAGCGAGGCGAACGGTCATCTGGTTGCGCGATTTCTCTACGCCAACGCGCAGCGTCGTGGGACCGAAGGATTTCTCCTTGTCGTAGTTCTCAGGCTTCCAGATGTCCTGGCCCGGCCCCTGTGCGATCTCGATCGGCGCATCCAGGATGATGGAGGTCGGCTTGTAGCCGTTATCGAGCGCCGCCGCGTAGACGAACGGCTTGAAGGACGAGCCGGGCTGGCGCTTCGCCTGGATCACGCGGTCGAACTGACTCATGGCGAACGAGAAACCGCCCGCGACGGCAAGAACCCGCCCGGTGTGCGGGTCCATGGCGACAAGACCGCCGCCGACCTCCGGGATCTGCATGAGCGACCAGACGCCGTCGAGCTTTCGCGGATCTTTCGGGGCCACATAGATGACGTCGCCCGGCGCCAAAATGTCGGTGATTGCCTTCGGCGTGGCCTTGGTGGCTGGAACCCTGGCCCACTTCACTTCGGCAAGCGTGATTTCGACCGCTTCCCGGTCCTTGGTCAGGGTTCCGTCCTGCTGGCGCGACGGCCGCAGTCCCACCACCGCCTTGTCCTTGCCCGCCTGGAGAACGACGCCGAGCCGCCATGGCATAATGTCTGAGGGAATATCGATGGCGCCGAGCGGCACGCCCCAGTCGCCCGATATATCGATTTTCGCCACCGGTCCGCGCCAGCCCTGGTCACGGTCGTAGTTGACGAGGCCGTCGATCAGCGCGAGCCGGGCGATCTCTTGAAGGCGGGGGTCCAGCGTGGTGCGGACCGAAAGGCCGCCGGCGTAGAGCTTCTCCTCGCCATACTGCGCATTGATCGAGCGGCGGACTTCCTCCGCAAAGTATTCGGCAGCGAAAATATGGGCGCCGGACGGGCGGAACTTCACTTCGAGAGGCTTGGCTTTCGCCTCGGCGGCTTCCTCCTGCTTGAGGAAGCCGTTGTCGGCCATCTGGTCGAGAATCCAGTTGCGCCGTTCAATGGCCTTCTGCCGATTGCGGAAAGGATGATAGTTGTTAGGCGCTTTCGGCAGAGCCGCAAGATACGCCGCCTCTTCAACGGTGAGGTCCTTCAGCTCCTTGTTGAAATAGTTGAGCGAGGCCGCCGCCACGCCATAGGAGCCGATGCCGAGATAGATTTCGTTGAGATAAAGTTCGAGGATCTTGTCTTTCGAATAAGCGCGCTCGATGCGGATGGCGAGGATCGCCTCTTTGATTTTGCGATCAAAGGTGCGGTC
>JALOTA010000017.1 GCA_025458125.1 Hyphomicrobium sp. | reverse complement strand
GCCACCATGGTGATCCCGGCTCCGGCCGCGGCCGTCTACAGCGCGCTGACGGAGTGCGCAAACGCTCCGGAGGTCTTTCCGTCGCTGAAAAGCTGCCGCGTCATCGAGACCGGTCCGCAGGCGGCCTGGGACGTGCGCGAGCACAGGGTCGCGAGCTGGGCGAGCTTCCTGCCCGACATGAGCACCGTTTTCCGCTCGGACTACGTGCCCAACCGCAGGATTGCGTTCGAACTGCTTTCCGGCGACCTGCAGCATCTCGACGGCGCCTGGACGCTCGAGCCGGTGAAGGGCGGCACGCGGGTGACCTACGAGGCGCGTGTCGGATTTCACGCGCTTGTGCCCTCGTTCCTGGTCCGGCAATCGCTTGCGGCGGACGTACCGAAGTTCCTGGCTGCGATCCGCGATGAATCGGTCCGCAGGGCTCCGCGCTACGCCAAGCAGAACTGATTTCTGATCGTGATCAAGAGACTCAATTTGCAATGCCTGCACAAGTCGTTAGGTACCCCGGATCAGGCTCCGCGTGCGGGCGCGGGCAATTGGACCGGGGACCATGACTGACAAACGGGTGGCTCTGATTTCGGGCGCGAACCGCGGCATCGGGCTGGAGGCAGCCCGGCAGCTTGCCCGCAAGGGTGTGCTCGTGGTCATCGGTTCGCGCGACCTGGACAAGGGGCAGGCGGCGGCGCAGTCGATCATGGACGAAGGCTATCCGGCCGAGGTTGTCCGGCTGGATGTGACGGATGGCGCGTCGATTGCGTCGGCTGTCGAAGAGATCGCGCGGCGTCACGGGCGGATCGACATTCTCGTCAACAACGCCGCGATCCTTGTCGACGGACCGGGCGGCTTCAAATCGAGCCTGTTCGAACTGAGAGCGGACACCGCGCGCCAGACGTGGGAGACGAACGTGCTCGGCCCGCTGCGCCTGACCCAGGCGGTCGTACCGATCATGCAGCGCAACGGGTATGGCCGGATCGTCAATCTGTCGTCGGGGGCGGGCCAGTTATCCGACATGCGCAGCGGGTTCCCGGCTTACCGTCTGTCGAAGACGGCGCTCAACGCGCTGACGCGGATCACGGCATCGGAACTTGCGAGCACGAACATCAAGGTCAATGCCGTTTGCCCCGGCTGGGTACGCACCGAGATGGGCGGCGCGGAAGCCGAACGGCCCGTCGAGGTCGGCGCGGAAACGCCGGTCTGGCTTGCAACGCTGCCCGAGAACGGTCCGACCGGTGGCTTCTTCCGGGACCTGCGCCCGATCCCGTGGTGACGGCGCGGGGCGCCTACAATCCCTTCACGACGTTGCCGACCATCAGCACGAAATAAGCGGTAATTGCCAGCCAATACTCCTGATGTGGCAGATGCCGAGGGATCGGCACGATCTGCAGCTTTGTCATGATCGCCAGGAAGGCGAGCAGCAAGGAAATCAGGAAGATAATCACGGTCGGTGGGTTGAGACGCATGCAAGTCCCCCGGTTGCCGGGCCGTCTCAGACGACAAAGTTCGGCCTCGCGGGCGCACAATAGGATTGCGCGGACCCGAAACGCAATGCGCCTCAGGAAAGACGCGGCCCGGGTGTGGCTCAGAGCGCGCGGTCGGCAGTGCTGGAGAGCCGTGTGACGCCTTGAGCACCGGCTTCGATGGTCAAGCGGACCAGATCGGAACCCGGGGTCTGCACCCGGCGGCCGGTGATGGCGTAGCGCGGGGGCTTCTGTTCGCCGGTGTCGATACGTGTGGTTGCGGGCGTTTCTTCCTCCACGGCCACAACATCGATGACTTCGCGGTTCGTCCCGGCATCGACGACGATCCGTTCGCCGGGAGCCACGGGTGCGCTCCAGGACACGCGCTTGACGTGGGCGTCAGATGGCCCGCGCAGAAGCCAAAAGCCTTCGGTGCCTTCCTCGAAGGCGTTACTGGCGACAGCCGTGCGGCCGGGCGCCGAGTTTGCGGCTTCGGCCATCAGGCGTGCCTCGGTTGCCGCGGCCGCGGACAGGCCGCGTTCCAACTGCAGGCCAGGATCGATGAACGCCATGGCGGCGGCGAGTACTGCAAGGGGAGCGCAGCAGGTCGCCACGGCGACCGCGCTCGGTAAAAACAGGGAGCGAGGCGTGATTGAAGTTTGGCCGACCATCGTCTTACCGTCCTTCCGTTTCAACCTCTGGGCGACCCCTCATACTTGGAAGAGGGACCATTGGCAATTTCTGCCCTGTGCTTACGCCCTCCGGCCAGTCCCGGATCGGCTGCGGCGAAGCCCGTCCACCGAGTAGGCCCCAAGAATGTGACGATACAAGGCTAGGTTGAAGGCGAGAAACAGAGAAAACATCGCTCCAATCAGCCCGAGCGGCAGCAGGCGGGTTTCGAGCGTGGCGACGGTCGATCCGACGGCCCCGGCAGGGACGCTGCCGGCCGCAATCGCCACGAGTGCCAGCGAAAACAGGCCCAAGCCCATCACCACGTCGAGCGCGAACCGGCGTCCGTTCATTTGCACAAATCCCTTCACGATCATGGCCCTCCTCGCGCGCGGTCGAATCACCGGTCAGACCTTCGCGCGCCGGGTATTACCAACTCATGAAATGGCATGGGTTTGCCGGGAATATGGCACCGGGCGGGCAAATCACGAACATGTTCAACACGTAACCCGGCGGCACCTGGCGTTGCTTGCGACGGAATTCGGCAGGACCAAAGGTCAACTTGCGGCCTGCTGCACTGCGGCGTAGCTTCCGCGCCGCTCAAAACGGGCCTGACCGCAGGCCGCGTTTCATCACAGAAAGACAGCAGCCATGGGCTTTTTCGCCGACAGCCTCAACCGCATCCAGCCGTCCGCCACGATCGCCGTTTCCACGAAGGCGCGGCAACTGAAGGCACAGGGCCGCGACATCATCTCTCTTTCGGCCGGCGAGCCCGATTTCGACACGCCTCAGAACATCAAGGACGCGGCCAAGCGCGCCCTCGACGAAGGCAAGACCAAGTATACCGACGTGGACGGTATCCCCGAACTGAAGGCCGCGATCTGCGCCAAGTTCAAGCGGGACAACGAACTCGACTACAAGCCGTCGCAGGTTTCCGTCGGGACCGGCGGTAAGCAGGTCCTCTACAATGCGCTGCTCGCCACACTGAATCCCGGCGACGAAGTCATCATGCCGGCACCCTGTTGGGTGTCATACGCGGACATCGTCCTGCTGGGTGGCGGTACTCCTGTTTTTGCCGAAACCCGGGCCGAGGACGGCTACCGCCTCAAGCCCGACGTTCTGGACAGCGCGATCACCCCGCGCACGAAGTGGTTCGTGTTCAATGCCCCATCGAACCCGACGGGCGCCGCTTATTCGCGCGATGACCTGAAAAAGCTGACCGACGTTCTGATGCAGCCGAAGAACAGTCACGTATGGGTGCTGACGGACGATATGTACGAGCATTTGCTCTATGACGGCCTGAAGTTCTTCACCCCTGCCCAGGTGGAGCCGCGGCTCTACGACCGGACGCTCACCATGAACGGCTTGTCGAAGGCCTACTGCATGACGGGATGGCGGCTCGGATACGCGGCAGGCCCGGAACCCTTGATCAAGGCGATGTGCAAGCTGCAGAGCCAATCGACGTCGAACCCGTCGTCGATCACGCAGTGGGCGGCGGTGGAGGCATTGAACGGTCCGCAGGACTTCATCGCGGAGAACAATGCCAAGTTCGTCGAACGGCGCGACCTGGTGGTGTCGATGCTCAATCAGGCGAAGGGCCTGTCTTGCCCCAAGCCCGAGGGGGCTTTCTACGTCTATCCATCGTGCGCGGGAGCCATTGGAAAGACCACTCCGAAAGGCGTTGTGATCAAGAGCGACGAAGACTTCGTCACGGCTCTGCTGGAGGAAGAAGGCGTGGCCGTCGTGCACGGTGCAGCCTTCGCGGGAAGCCCCGCGTTCCGCATTTCGTATGCTGCGTCGACCGATAATCTCAAAGAGGCCTGCACGCGCATACAGCGGTTCTGCGGGAATCTCAGATAAGCGTGCGAGTGCCTAAAAAATCAGAGAGCCTCCCAAGCCATTGAGGCCGAGGAGGCTCTTCGGTGAACAGCCCGCTGAGGGGGGGCGGACTGTGCCTATCGCCGCGTGGACAGGGGGGTGGGTGTTCGCGACGATCCGCAAGACATATCGCGGCAAGAATTGAAACACCGTTGACACAAGTCAATCGGGCCTCAAGTCTTTTCTGAATCAGGTCCAGGTTAACTGTTGCGCAGTTCTGATGATCCCGCCGGATGCTGCGGCGCGCCGGAGTTCATGGGAATTTCCCGCCGAGTGCGGATATCCCGCCGAAGACGATGATCGTTGCCACAACAGCGAATAGCAAGGCCCGCAGAACCGGGCGCTCGAGCAGCTGCGCCGCGTCTTTGTCCTCGTAGTTGCCGGCCGGCTTTCGGCCCGTGACCATGGCGGTGATCAGCGGCTCTTTCTTGACGGTGGCATAAAATGCATTTGCCAGAACATGAATCGCGATCAGCACCAGAAGAACAGACTCGAAAAGGATCCGGTGCCAGCGCGTGAAAACCTTTGCCCATGCTTCACCCGCGTATCGGTAGAGCGGGCCGACCGCGTTGTCGTTGTGTTCGAGCGCGAAAAGACCAAGCGTCGCGATCGCTGTGACGACTGACAACAGCGCTACGATCAGCAGTGCGCCGAGCGGATTGTGCCCCAGGAAGGACCGGGGCTTTCCAGCGAGCAGATCGCGAGCGTAGGTCCAGGCCGCGCGGGGGCCGCGCACGAAGGAGATGAAGCGCCCATTGGCGGGTCCGGCGATGCCCCAAAGCAAGCGCCAGACCATCAGCGTCAGGATGGCCAGACCGTTCCATCGATGCCAGACGAGGCGCGGATCATCGAGTTCCTCGGAGAACTGAAAGCTCAACCAGGCGCTGGCAACCAATACGACGAGGGTCCAGTGAAAGAGCCTCGTCGGAACGTCCCACGCCGGAACAGTGGTGGTCTTGGCTGGTAATTCGGACATGAGCTCCCGCTCGCGCGGTCAGGTCAATCCTTGGGCTTGCGGTACTTCTTGTGGCAGCCGCCGCAGTTTCCCATGACCTTCGGCCATTCGGCTTCGAATGTGTCCACGTCGGTGATAGAGGCGTCTGCTGCTTTCGCAGCTTCCGCCAGCTTGACGAAGCGCTCTTCGAAATCGGCCTTGTTCTCCCAGATTGCAGGCAGAGCTTCGGTCTTGCCACCCTGCTTGCTGTCATCGGGGAAGAGCTTGGGCTGTAGCGCCGCCTTCTCCTGGAACACCTTAATGGCGTTCTTCACGGCGGCGATGTCGAAATCTGCTTCGCCTTTCAGCATTTCACCGGTGGGCTTGGCCGCGTCGCCCATGGCCTGGAAGTTCTTTTTGCGCTCCTTGATGACGTCGAGGTTCTGAGCAGATGCGATCGACGGGAGCGCGAGAAGCGAGACGGCGAGCAGGGCGGCGCGAAGCATAGGCGGTTCTCCAGTACTGTGGACCCGACGAGACAGCGGCCTCAACGGCCGGTGCTGCGGGCCGAAGTTGGACTTTGGTCCGTCCAAGGTCAACGAAACAGGTGGGAGAACGGATCTTTTCGCCGAGGCCGGAGGTCAGCGGTGTTGCGTGCCGGCAATCAGGCGGGGACGCGGCCGGCACGTACCGGGATCGCCCCAGCTGACGGCAGCCATGAACGGACCTTGGCCATGCAGGTCGCGACGACTTCGGACAATTCAACCTTGTCCTCGACAACCACCGTCTCCGGTTCGGTATCGGAGGCATCCTGCGGCGGGATCATCGAGAACCCCGCGGCCCGCGCAGCCATCATCAGTTGGTCGTCGGTCATCATACGCCCCGGCTCGATACGCATTACCGTCCGTCGGTGCCGCACCTCCGCGCGTGAACCTTGGCGGGAGGCCTGCTGCTCAGCAACGAAACGCTTCGATCGCTGAATTAGCTTCGACATCGGCGGACTAACTTTCATAGTTGGTACATCGGTACCGCCCGTCAAGATTAAACCGCAGGAGTTATTGCCATTTGATTGCGAAAACATCGATTTCGTCTCGCGGTGCAAAAAGTTAATCAGAAAAACCCCCGTTTTCACATTGCAATGCGAAGAGAAGATCGCCTCGTAACAGGTAGTTCGCTGCAACGCGGTGTAGCGGCGTTTAAACCTTCTCCACGGTCAGCACATTTGTGTGACAGGCTCTTGTCAGACGGCCGTGCCGGCGCGACGATGGATCTGTCGCGCTCCTCCAGGAGGCGCGGGGGCGCGCGACCGCGCCTTCAGCCGCGCCTCGAGACTGCCCGTTGGCCCTGTGAGGCCTCGGGCGGCAAAGGAGGACACCATGGGGACTTCGGATGGCCCATCAGGAGGCCACGTATCGGGCCGCAGCAGCCGCTGCATTGCACTGGTAGGCCCGTTTCTTTCCGGCAAGACGACGCTGCTCGAAGCCATCATCGCGCGCACCGGCGGTCTCACGCGGCAAGGCAAGGTCGCTGAGAAGAACACGGTGGGCGACAGTTCACCCGAAGCCCGCGATCACGGAATGAGCGTCTCGCTCAACGTGGCGGACGTCGCCTTCCTCGGCGACTCTTTCACCTTCATAGACTGTCCAGGTTCGGTCGAATTCCAGCACGAAGGGGCGCTGGCCCTTGCCGGTGTCGATGCGGCCGTCGTCGTTTCGGAGCCCGATCCCAAGCGCGTAGCCGCCCTGCAGCTGATCCTCAAATCACTCGAAGACCGGGGAATCCCGCATTTCCTGTTTCTCAATAAGATCGACGGTTTCTCGACGCCCGTGCGCGACATTATTCCGATGTTGCAGCCGGCGTCGGCAAAGCCGCTGGTTCTTCGCCAGATTCCGATTTGGGAAAACGGAATTGCCACCGGGTTCGTCGATCTCGCTTCCGAGCGTGCCTATGTCTATCGCGAGCACGCGGCAAGCGAGATCGTGCCGCTTCCGGCAAGCGTCGCGGATCGCGAAAAGGAAGCCCGTTTCCACATGCTGGAACAACTGGCCGACTACGACGATGCGCTGATGGAACAGCTCTTGTCCGACATGCAGCCGCCCAACGATCACGTGTTCAACGATCTCGCCGTTCGTCGAGGAAACCGCCCGGCGGCTCGGAGCGGCGGGCTCGAAGAGCGCGGCCTACGTGATGAAGAACTATCATACGGGCCACGGCGGCAAGCTGTCTCTGGCGCGGGTCCTTTCGGGCGAAATCGCCGACGGCGCGACCGTCGTGAACTCTTCCGGCCGCGGCGAACGTGTTGGCGGGATCTTTGCGCTGCGAGGGGAAGATACGGTCAAGCGCGGAACGGCGCGGGCCGGGGACACAGTCGCGCTCGGGCGGCTCGACGGCTTGCGCGCCGGAGAAACAATTGCCGTCGACAAAGCTCCCACCTTGCAGATCGAGGCTCCCCAGTCACCGGAGCCGGTACTCTCGTCTGCGATCGGGCTCAAGGACCGAAAGGATGAGGTCAAGCTGTCTGCCGCACTGGCCAAGCTCACCGATGAGGATCCCTCGTTGATCGTCGAACAGCCGCAGGAGACGCATCAAACGCTGCTCAAGGGGCAGGGCGAGATGCATCTTCGGGTGGCGTTCGAGCGTCTGCAGCGAAAGCACGGGATCGCCGTGGAGCGTCTCAAGCCGCAAGTCCCCTACAAAGAGACGATCCGCAAGCCGGCGGAGGTGCGCGGGCGGCACAAAAAGCAGTCGGGCGGTCATGGGCAGTTCGGCGATGTCGTCATCCGCATCGAGCCGCTTCCGCGCGGATCAGGTTTCAAGTTCGCAGAGACGATCACCGGCGGCGTCGTGCCCAAGCAGTACATTCCGTCGGTGGAGATCGGCGTGGAAGATTACCTGAAAACGGGACCGCTCGGATTTCCGGTGGTCGACGTCGCGGTCACGCTGACGGACGGTTCCTATCACACGGTCGACAGTTCAGACATGGCCTTCCGGCAGGCTGGGCGGCTGGCGATGAGCGAGGGGATGCCGAAGTGCCAGCCGGTGCTTCTCGAACCCGTCAACTGGGTGGAGATCGCAGTCCCCTCGGAGGCGACCGCGCGCGTCAATGCGATCATCTCCGCGCGTCGCGGCCAGATTCTCGGCTTCGATGGCCGTGACGGCTGGCCCGGTTGGGACGTGGTGACGGCGCACTTGCCGGCCTCGGAGATGGAAGACCTGATCGTCGAACTCAGATCGGCAACGGCCGGCGTTGGCACCTACCGGACGCGGTTCGACCATCTGTCGGAATTGGTCGGCAGGCTGGCGGATCAGGTGCTGTCATCGCACCGGCACGCGGCGGAGTAGAGGACCGGCCACGGCGGGCGGGAGACGCTGAATGGTTCAGCGGTCCGCCCGGCGGCGGCATGTCAGTCGTACATGAAGAAGGGATCGTTTCCGGTGCTCTTCTTTTGTACCGGAGCCGGTCGGGCTTTTTTCTGTGCCTGCGGTTTGGGCTTTGCTGGCTTGGGCTTGGCCGCGCCTTCGCCGGCCGATTTGGCGGCAGGCTGTTGCAGCGTCGCCGGAGCCACCGTGACCGGTGGGGCCGGATCGGCAGCCGTCGGTTGCAAGGCGGCATCGCGGGGCTGTTCGCCAAGCGAGCCGGTCGTGGCAGGCGGTTCGGCGAGCGATGAGGCAGCGGCCGGGGCGGGGGTAGCCGCCGTCTCGGTGGGCGCTGGTTCCGGGAACGGGGGCGCGGTTGCCGCCTCCGTCTTGCCCGGTGCTGGTTCCGCTTTCGCGGCGGCAGCTGGCTGGACCGCGGCGGGCGGTCTTGCTGCCGGCGCCGTTTCGGCCAGCTTGCGCTCCAACTCGCGGCGCGCGGCCTCGGCGGCTTCGCGTCCGGCGCGTTCCCTGGCCAATTCCTCGCGCACTGCGGCTGCGGTCCGGGCAGCCTCCTGGCGGGCATGAGCCTCGCGGGCCAGTGTTTCCTTCAAGGCGGCCGCTTCGCTGTCTTCGGCCACGAGGCTCGGTGCCACCGGCGCGGGCGCCACGGCGAAGCGCGGCTCGGGGCGCGGTGGATCGAGTGCCGCCAGACCTGCAACCGAGGCGATGGCTAGTAGCGTTACGGCGCCGCCGAGAAAGGCCTGGCCGCGCGTGTAGCGACCGGAAAACGCCGGTTCGGCGGCCGCCTGCAACGCGGGCGCGGCAGCGGGCCAGGGCGAATAGGCACCGAAATTCCAGATGTGTCCTTCGGGGTCGCGTGCAGCGTAGGCGCGATCTCCGGCCTCTTCGCTGCCGAACTCCAATACGATGCCGGCGCCGGCGCTTCGCGCACGTTTAAAATGCGCTTCGACGTCATCAACGGCGACGTACACGCTCTGCGTTCCCATGCCGCCCAGTTCATCGGGCTGCTTCAGCAGGCTGTCGAGAACGGACTGTCCGACGGGCCCCAGCATGACCACGCCCCGCCCGTAGGACAACTCGGCGTAGGCGATGCTTCCATCGGGATCGGTGATGACGTTGCGCTTCTCGAAACCAAATGTCTGCGACAGCCACTCGACCGCGGCGGCCACATCTCGATAGCGGATCAACGGTACGAGCCCGTTTGACGTCATGGCGAAGCCTTCAGACTGAAACCGCCGGTGGGCCGGCAAGAAAGGGAAACATCAGACGCAGCCGATGAGCGCGGCGCGTCAGAGCGACCTGCAACGCCGGACATCACGCGACTCCGAACTGACCTGAAGACGTCATAGTGACGGACGGCGGGCCGAAGCGCCAGCAGGTCACTTAGCTGTGGATTGTGTTCAGCCGTTGAAAATGTTTCGTTTTTTTGTGGGGATGTGTCTCAGACCGGCGCTTTGAGGTGCTCTCGGGCCACAGCCTGAGCGTGTGGCGGCTGGCCGGTATCGCGCAGCCGCCTGTCTCTTCAGCGGGGAACGAACTTCAAGGCAATGCCGTTCATGCAGTAGCGCTTGCCGGTCGGTTGAGGGCCGTCATCGAAGACGTGTCCCAGATGGCCGCCGCAACGGGCGCAGTGGATTTCCGTGCGCGGGTAGATCAATTTCCAATCGGTCGACGAGGCGACCGCGTTCTCGATCGGCTGATAAAAGCTCGGCCATCCGGTGCCGCTATCGAACTTCGTATCGGAGGTGAACAGCGGTTCAGTGCAGCCGGCGCAAAGATAGGTTCCGGGCGCGTCGTTCTTGTTGAGGGAGCTTGTGCCCGCGCGTTCGGTGCCGTGGCCGCGCAGGACGCGGTATTGTTCTTCCGTCAGGATCGCCTTCCATTCGGCGTCTGTCCTTTTCATCGGAACCTCCTGGGCAGGGGGCGGTGGGCAACCAACAATCTCAACGGACGGCCGCTATTCGACCTCCGGCAGAACCTTGTCCACGGTAATCGAGTCCGGAGATATGCGGCACGTGACGGCATAGGCCTCCACGCCGGCTGCGCGGGCGTCCGCGAGAGCCGCCGCGTAACGCGGGTCGATGTCAGAGGCCGCGCGGAAGCGCCGGGCATCGCTGCGCTGGATCAGGTAGACCATCACCGCACGGTGTCCCGCGCGGACCATGCTGGTCAATTCGGCGAGGTGCTTTACCCCCCGTTCGGTCTTGCAGTCGGGGAATTCCGCCAGGCCTTTTTCGCGGAGAAGGTGGACATTCTTGATCTCGACGTAGGCCAGGCCTTTCGCAGGGTCCTCCAGGAGGAGATCGATGCGGCTCGACTGGCCGTACTTCACTTCGCGTCGCAGGCTGGCATACCCGGTCAATGGCCGGATCAGTCCGCCCGCAACGGCTTCAGC
Source organism: Hyphomicrobium sp. (assembly GCA_025458125.1). Lineage (GTDB taxonomy): Bacteria > Pseudomonadota > Alphaproteobacteria > Rhizobiales > Hyphomicrobiaceae > JAGVSR01. The sequence goes on along the minus strand of JALOTA010000017.1, from coordinate 28,953 downwards.
GACAATGGCATTGGGATGGCCCGTATTAATGCCGACGAACGAACGTGACCGGCCTGCGCCGAACTCCACGAGTTCCCAAGTGTGGGCGTACTTGCGCGTTGGGCTCATGCTCTCAGATAGCCACACGGTCATTCCAGGATCGCAGAGGCCGAGCATAGCCCCAGTGTTGGGGCAGGTGGCGGTGATCTCGCGGCCGTTGTCGAGCATCACATCAGCGAGGAACCGTTTGTAGCGCCGGAGCAGGCGACCGCGAACAAGGGGAGATTTGAACTGCATGGATGATGACATAGAGGTCGCGGGGTGCGGCGGGCAAGGCGGTTATCACCCGTTTACCGGTGGTGCTAGAAGACACTGTTGCGCGAGAGTTTCAACCGACCAGAAGAGTTCCGCCCCGTGAACACTGACACCATTACTGCCGGACTCCTCGTTATCGGTGACGAGATTCTCTCCGGACGCACCAAAGACAAGAATATCGGCACGATCGCAGAGCATCTGACGGCCATCGGAATCGCTTTGAGAGAAGTGCGGGTGGTTGCTGACGTGGAAGATGCGATCGTGGAGGCCGTCAACGCGCTCCGCCATCGCTATACTTACGTTTTCACGACCGGCGGGATCGGTCCGACGCACGACGACATCACGGCAGATGCCATTGCCAAAGCCTTCGGCGCCGGGATCGACGTCGATCCCCGGGCGGTCGCCATCATGAAACCTGCCTACGAAAAACGGGGCATCGAACTCAACGCGGCACGGCTCAGAATGGCGCGCATCCCGCAGGGCGCCGATCTTGTCGTGAACGAGATGTCCGTGGCGCCGGGTTTTCGCATCGGCAATGTAATTGTGATGGCCGGGGTGCCGGCGATCATGGAGTCGATGCTGCATTCCGCGACGGCCAAACTCCAGACGGGTGCAAAGGTGCGCTCCGCGTCGATCGTCGTCAGCCACGCGGAGGGCGAGATCGCCGAACTTTTTGCCGCTCATCAGGCTGAATGGCCCAGCGTCGCGATGGGCAGTTATCCGTCATTCAAGGACGGTCAATATGCGACGGACCTCGTCTTACGCTGTGTCGACGAGCAGTCGCTGGTTGACGCACATCGTACGCTGGCTGCGAAACTGACGGTTGCGGGATTTAAGTTTTTACAGACTTAGCAACGCTTTAGTGGCGCCCACAACGGGTCTTCCGAACGCCGTTCGTCAAACCTGCGCTGCGACGACTTGGGAACTCGCGGGCAGGAGGCGTGTCTGCTCTGTTGCGCCGCAACGATGGTTAAGAGGGACGGGCGAAGCGGGGCGCCCGGGACACCATCGTCAGGTTCAACGGGTGGGAGTTCCCCGATGTTCGTCGATCTGTTGAAGGCGCCGCCGAGGCGCCAGATCACTGCGCGGCTGATCGCTTTGCATACCGTTGCGGCCGGGGTAACGATCTTCTCTGCGCCCTCGATGCTGACCAGTGAAGCGCAGGCCAAAAGCCCAGGGCGCACTTATTGCTTCTACCGGACTTGTCACCGGGTGAAGTCGATCGCCGAGACTCTGGACCTTGTCGGCCGCGACCTGACCGTCGTCGCTTCGCACTACGACAGCTGCAAGAAAGACCGGTTCAATCCCTGTGGGCTCACATCGTCCGGCGAGCCGTTTTTGCCGGGTCGCGCGGATAACGCCGCAAGCCCAATCCTGCCGGACGGCACCATCGCGCTGGTCTGGTCGAAGTCTTCGAACGAAGCGGTCATCGTGCGCATTAACAACGCGGGACCGTACTGGGGCAATCGAAAGCTCGATCTTTCGCGTGCGGCAGCACGCAAACTCGGGATCGGCGGCGTCGGCGCGGTGACCATGCGGGTGCTGCGGGCTCCGACGCCCGAAGAAGCCCGTTACGCGCGAAACCGCCGCTATGTGCCGGTACCAGGGCCGATTGGCGCGTTCGCAAGCATCGATGAGGCGCATGCCGCCGTCAGTGCCATGGTGGCGGAAGGCAATCCGAGCGTTGTGGCGCTGGCCGGCGCTCCCGCTACGGCAGAGCGCTCGAAAGGCCTGGAACTCGCATCGGCCTATTCATCCCCTGTCGTCGCGGGCTTCTCCGTGCCCAGGGGGGCTCTGGCTACCGCTCTCATTGCTCAGACTGAGATCGAACAGCGTGTCGTGACCGCCGAGGCGCCGCCGTCCATCGAGGTACCGCCAGCCGAATTCTCCACCGCCAGCGTCGATCCGGTGGCGCCGAAGCTCAGCACGGCCTCGGCCGTGCCACCGCGCCGGACGCGAGTGCGAGCGGTCGAGGTGAAGCCGGTAGCCGGCGACCCGCTGACCGCGATTGCCATGGCCGTCACGGATCTTTTCTCCGCGCCGAAGACGGCCAAACCAGTGCAGTCGGCGAAGGTTGCCGCCAGGAAGACCGTCAAGGCGAAGCCGGCGGCTGCCATCGCCGCAACGAAGCCATCGCGGGCCCAGAGCGTGCGTATCGCAGCGGTCGCGTCGCAGGAGTTTCGCGCAGGGCACACGACTTATGCCGAGGACCGGTACAGGAAGGCTGGCACTCTCAAATCGGGTACGCCGGCGGCGAAGAAGCTCACGAAGGTAACGGGTGGCGCACCGGCCTTGACGGCCGGGATGCCGCAGACGCCGTCCAAACAGGCCGGCTTGCCGCGGTCCAAGAAATCGGCAGCGCTGCGCAAGGCGACCGGGTGGCAGTCATCGGCGGTGTTTGATTTGCCGGCGGTGCCGCCTGTTCTGACAGGGCCACAACCGCGCATTCCGGCCGAACAACTGCGTGAGATCGACGAGCGGTCACGCGTGCCGTTGCGGCGTGTGCATCCCTCAGCGTTGGTCTAGCGTCACGAGACTGCGGACTTCCGCGAGGGCACGACGCAGCGCGTCGCTGCCGTCACCGTCCTGAAGCGCCGGGTTGTCTTCGTGATCCGGTGTGCCGGAAATGGCTGCACTGTTCTCGTCGGGCATGGGATCGGCGATTGTGGCATCGGGATCGATTTCGCCCGGAAACAGATCGGGCTCGGCGCTGCTATCATTGAACAGATCGAAATGGGTTTCGAGCGTATCCAGGTACATGGCGACGAGATCGAGAAGGGTGCCGAGCCGGATGCGGCCGGCGACGAGGAAGCCGTCGCGGAACGTGAAGGTCTGGCCTTCCGCCGGACCCGGTGAATCGTCAGCGATGAGCCCGCGGGTGCGCAGGAAAGATACGGCCTCTCCGCCGTTGTCGAAATCGACCCCTGTCGGATCACCGAAATCGCTCACCGCCTCGATAAGAACCGCCGTGCCTGCATTGTAAAGGCGGGCGACCGTGGAAAAGCGCGGATCGCGCTTTGCGATCTCTTCGGAACGTTCACGGGACTTGAGCACGCGGGCAACCAGCATCTGCTCAAGGTTGCGGACGTTCTGCAAAACGGCCCGCTGCGCGGCGCGTGCCCGCCGTATGGTGTCGCCATCGAGGCCGGAACCCGTTTCCCAAACAAGGCTCGCCTTCATGATGTCCTCGCCGGCGGCGAGCGCAGCATCAAGGTTGTCGGCCAGCAGATAAACGTTGGGAGGGATATACGGCATCAAGACAGTCATCGGTGCTTCACCTGGTCGGGGTGTTTCACCTGGTTCATGGCCAAATGAGCGGAACGCAGCACGAGCGGTCGTCAACCGCTGCGAAATCAACGCCGATTGTGCCTGATTCTCAGTCCTGGCAATGCCGCGCCGGTGCGCTGCTCAACAGATCTCTGAAATAACGAGACAATTTGAGCGTGTGCGTGGGCAGAACGCCGCGGCGTCAGCCGGCGTCCGCCTTGCTCTTTGCCTTGCGGGGCGCCGCGGCTTTCTTCGCAGCCGGTTTGCCGGCCTTCGCCGAGCCGGCCGCGTCCGGTGCCGAGGCCTTTGTCTTCGGCGCGGTTTTCGCCGCAGACTTGCGGGCGGGCTTCTTCTTGCCGCCGCCCTTGGCGATGCGCTCCTCGAGCAGCCGGATGGCCTCTTCAACGGTCAGTTGTGCCGGGTCCGTGCCCTTGGGCACCGTCGCGTTGACCTTGTTGTGGCTGACGTAGGGCCCGTACTTGCCATCGAGCACTTCGATCTTGCCGCCTTCCGAGGGATGCTCGCCGAGGTCCTTCAGGACCGTCTTCTGAGCCGCACCGCGGCCGAACCGCCCTGCGCCCTTGCCAGCTCGCTTGTCGGCGAGAACGGTGACGGCGCGGTTGACGCCGATCGTGAACACATCCTCGATCGACGGGACGTTTGCGTAAGTGCCGTCGTGAAGGATGAACGGGCCGAAGCGGCCAAGTCCCGCGACGATCGTAGTTCCCGTCTCGGGATGAATTCCGACTTCTCGCGGCAGCGAGAGCAGTTGGAGCGCCTTTTCGAGATCAATCGTGGCGGCGTCGATGCCCTTTGGAATCGACGAGCGCTTGGGCTTCTCGTCCTTGGAGCCCTCGCCAAGCTGGAGATAGGTGCCGAAGCGGCCGTTTTTCACGAAAACAGGCAGGCCCGATTCCGGATCGAGACCCAGTTCGCGATCTTCGCCCGCGCCGCCTTCGCCGCCCGTTGCGAGCTGGCGGGTAAAGTTGCAGTCGGGGTAGTTGCCACAGCCGATGAACGCTCCGTTCTTGCCGGAGATCTTGAGCGAAAGCCGGCCTGTGCCGCACTTCGGGCATTGGCGGGGATCGGAGCCGTCGCCCTTGTCGGGAAAGACGTGCGGGCCGAGCATTTCGTTCAGGGCTTCGAGCACGTCGCCGACGCGCAGGTCCTTGATCTCTTCGACCGAGCCGGTGAAGTCGCGCCAGAATTCGCGCAGCATCTCTTTCCAGTCGAGTTTGTCGTCGGAGATGAGGTCGAGCTTTTCTTCCAGGCTCGCCGTGTAGTCGAATTCGACATACTTTCCGAAGAAGGATTCCAGGAAAGCTGTGACGAGGCGGCCCTTGTCCTCGGGGATCAGCCGCTTCTTGTCGATGCGGACGTATCCGCGGTCAACGAGCGTGGCCATGGTCGAGGCATACGTGGAAGGCCGGCCGATGCCGAGTTCCTCCATGCGCTTGACGAGTGTCGCCTCCGAAAAGCGCGGTGGCGGCTGGGTGAAGTGCTGTTCGGCCGCAATGTCCTTGTCGGTGACACGGTCGCCTTCGGAGAGCGGCGGCAGGCGATTGCCGTCGGCCGTTTCGTCGGACGCGTCGTCCTTGCCTTTGTCGACGACGCGGACCCGATCGTCGCGGCCTTCTTCGTAAACCTTGAGGAAGCCGTCGAAAAGAACGACGGAGCCGGTGGCGCGGAGCGTGTAGCCTTTCCCATCGCGGCCCGCGACGGCGATGTCGGCGCTGGTCTGCTCGAGTTCGGCGGAGGCCATCTGGCTGGCCACCGTGCGGCGCCAGATCAGTTCATAGAGGGCGGCCTGATCGCGGTCGAGGTAGCGGGCGACGTCTTTCGGGCGGCGCGCCGGATCGGTCGGACGGATCGCCTCGTGGGCTTCCTGAGCGTTCTTGGCCTTCGATTTGTACTCGCGAATGAAGGGCGCGACGTAGTTCTGGGAATACTCCCGGGCAATCAGGCCGCGGATGGCGCCGACGGCCTCGGGGACAATCGTTACGCCATCGGTTCGCATGTAGGTGATGAGGCCCGTCGTCTCGCCGCCGATGTCGACGCCTTCGTACAGGCGCTGGGCGATCTGCATGGTCTGCTTGGCGGAGAAGCCAAGCTTGCGCGAAGCGTCCATCTGGAGCGTGGACGTCATGAAAGGCGGGAAGGGATTGCGCTTGGCCGCCTTCTTTTCCAGTCGGGTGACGGAAAACTTGCCCTTCTCAATGGCCGCGACGATTGCCTTGGCTGAGGCTTCATCCTTGATGTCGAGTTTCTTCAGAGTGGTGCCGTCGATGGCGACGACTCGGGCGGGAAATTCCTCGCCTTTGGGAGTCACAAGGGTTGCTTCGATGGTCCAGTATTCATCCGTGCGGAACGCCTCGATCTCCGCTTCGCGGTCGCAGACAAGGCGCAGGGCGACCGACTGGACGCGGCCGGCCGAGCGAGCGCCCGGCAGTTTGCGCCAGAGGACAGGGGACAGCGTAAAGCCGACGAGATAATCGAGCGCGCGGCGGGCGAGATAGGCGGAGACGAGCGGTTCGTCGATGCGGCGCGGTTCCTTGAGCGCGGCGATGATGGCGGGCTTGGTGACGGCGTTGAAGGCGACGCGCTCGACTTCCATGCCTTTCTTGAGGGCCTTGCGGGCTCCCAGGACTTCCAGAATGTGCCAGGAAATAGCCTCGCCTTCGCGGTCGGGGTCGGTGGCCAGGATGAGCTTGTCGGCGCCTTTCACAGCATCGGCGATTTCCTTCATCACCTTCTTGCCGCGGCTGTCGTCGACGTCCCAGTGCATCCGGAAGTCGTGGTCGGGCTCCACCGCGCCGTCCTTCGCCGGCAGGTCACGCACATGACCGTATGACGCGATCACTTTGTAATTCGCGCCCAGGTACTTCTTGATGGTCTTGGCTTTGGCGGCCGATTCGACGATCAGGACGTTCATTCCGTGCTTTCTGTGCGTGCGGAGGCGGCGGCTAAGTCGCCCGAGAACAATTTGAGATTGTGGAAACAGCGGAGTTCGCGGCGCGGACCATGGGCAATCATGGCCCGGCTGTCAAACCAGCAACCTTACGGAGACGCGCAATCGGTGTGGGTGGCGGGCTCAAGGTCATGATCCTAACTGACCGCTATCACTCTGAATTTTGGCGGCGAACGGCGTGAAGGTCGCGGATTGCCGGGAGAAGGGCGCCGTAGTGGTCGATGACCCGGTCGGGATCAAGCTCCGCAACGGGCGTGGCTGTGTAACCGAAGGTTACGGCGATGACGGGAACGCGCGCGGCCTTTGCCGTCTGGATGTCGACGTCGCTGTCACCGACCATGACCGCCGCCGAAGGATTTCCGCCGGCGAGGCGAACCGCGCCCAGGAGGTGATCGGGATGAGGCTTCGACACGGGAAAGGTGTCGCGGCCGGCTAGACCTTGGAAGTGCCGGTCGAGGTCGAGCGCGTTCAGGAGGCTGCGGCTCAGGCTTTCGCGCTTGTTGGTGCAGACAGCAAGATTGGCGCCTGCGTCTTTGAGCGCCAGGATCGCCTCGACGGCGCCGGGGAAAGGACGGCTTTCGCGGGCAATATTCTCTTCATAGTACCCCAGGAAGAGGCCTAGCAGGCGATCCACTTCGTCATCGGGCATCGGCACATTCGCGTGGCCGAGAGCCTCCACGATCATGCGGCGCGCGCCAAAGGAGATCCAGGGCCGCAGAACCACCGGCGGGACGGCGGCCAGCCCCACATCCGAGAGGGCGTGGTTGGTGGCCCCGACAAGGTCGGGCGCGGTATCGACAAGCGTTCCGTCGAGATCGAAGACGACAGTCAGATCCTTCATGGGCGGGCTATAGCACGCCGGGCGGCAGAATTGAGGCATCCCGGCAGGTGGACACGATCGGCCGGGCGCGGTTTTGCGGGGCATGGCCGTTCGAGCCGTGCTAGGGAAGGCTCCGAACCAAGACCTAAAGCGCCAGGGACGATGGGCCTATGACCTCAGACACGATGAAGATCGCCGCCGCCGTTCGTGCGCTTGCATTCGTCGAACCGGGAATGCGGCTGGGGCTGGGAACGGGGTCCACGGCAGCGCGCTTCATCGATCTTCTCGGTCAGGAAGTTCAGAAAGGCCTCGATGTGGTTTGCGTGCCCACATCGGAGGCGACCCGCCGGCAGGCCGAGAGCCTCGGCATCTCTCTGACGACGCTTGACGATGTGCCGTTCCTCGATCTCACCGTGGATGGCGCCGACGAGATCGACAAGGAACTGCGGCTCATCAAAGGCGGCGGCGGTGCGCTCCTGCGCGAGAAGATCGTCGCCACCGCCTCGGACCGAATGCTGGTGATCGCCGACGAGACGAAGTTCGTGGAGACGCTCGGTGCGTTTCCCTTGCCCGTGGAGGTCGTGACGTTCGGTCTCAACGCCACGCGCAACATGATCGAAATGCTGGCGGCGGACGCCGGGTGCCAGGGCGAGATCAGCCTGCGCGTCAAAGCCGATGGCAGCCTTTTCAAGACCGATGGCGGGAACGCCATTTTCGATTGCCACTTCGGCCGGATCGACGATCCCGAAAGCCTCGACGAAGCGTTGAAGTTCATCCCGGGCGTGGTGGAAAACGGATTGTTTCTCGGCATCGCGGACGCTGCGGTTCTCGGCGGCCGTGACGGGATCACCGTGCTTTCGGCTTCATACGGTGAAGAGGCCGAAGCGAGCTAGGCTTCACAGGGCTGCACTATTCATGGGAGAAATACATGCGGTCGCCGCGCGCACGTCTGGCTGGCTTCTTGGTGGCGCCGGTGGCGCTGGTGGCGGCCTTTACCGCCGGTTATGGGCTTGCTGACGCCAAGGCGCCGCCCGATGCCAGCCTCGCGGCGGCACAAGAACTGATCGCCGCAACCGGAGCTTCCAAGCAATTCGAAGCCGTCGTGCCGCTGATGGTGAAGCAGTTGGAGCCCATTCTCATTCAAATGGTTCCGGGCAAGGAGAGCGAGATCAAGGAGATCATGGCTCTCATGGTCGAACGCTTCTCGGAGCGGCGGTCGGAGATGCTCGACATTATTGCCAAGATCTACGCGGCGAAGCTGAGCGAGGCGGAGATGAAGGATCTTTCCGCCTTCTTCTCCAAGGGAGCCGGCGCGGCCTTCATCGCCAAGCAGCCAGAGATCGTAACGGAGAGCATGGCGGCCGGGCAGCAGTGGGGCGAGAAGATCGGCGTCGAGATCGAGCAGCAGATCCGTCAGGAACTCGAGAAGCGCGGGATCAAGATCTAGCGTCCATGCCAGCATTCGATTTCGATCTTTTTGTCATCGGCGGCGGATCGGGAGGTGTCCGGGCCGCGCGTATCGCTGCGGGCCACGGCGCCCGCGTCGCAATCGCCGAAGAAAGCCGGTTCGGGGGCACATGCGTGATCCGCGGATGCGTGCCCAAGAAGCTCATGGTCTATGCGGCCCGCTACTCCAGCGACTTCCAGGACGCGAAGGGTTTCGGCTGGCAGACGGGCTTGCCCTCGTTCGACTGGGCGTCTCTCATCGCGGCTAAGGACAAGGAGGTCGCCAGACTCGAGAAGCTCTACAGGGCGGGGCAGATCAATGCCGGCGTGACCGTGTTCGACATGCGCGCGACGGTTGCCGGCCCACAAGCGCTGCGACTTGCGGACGGATCGGAGATCACCGCCGGTAAGATCCTCGTGGCCACAGGCGGCAGGCCCAACGTCGATCCAGCATTGCCGGGGGTTGAGCACGTCATTACGTCGGACAAGATTTTCGATCTGCCCGAGCAACCGCGCCAGATCGTAGTTGCGGGCGGCGGCTATATCGCCGTCGAGTTTGCGTCGATTTTCGCGGGGCTCGGATCGGAAGTCACGCTGATCTACCGGGGGGACAAGGTTCTTCGCGGTTTCGATGCGGGATTGCGCGAGGGATTGATGGAGGCGATGGCGGCGCGGGGAATCCGTCTCGTCATGGGTGACGTGTTCACGAGGATCGAGAAGCGCGGCAGCAGTCTGGTGGGCACGACGCGCTGCGGCGAGACACTGATGGCCGATCGAATCCTGTTCGCAATCGGCCGCTCGCCAAACGTGAGGGGGCTCGGTCTTGAAGAAGCCGGTGTCGAACTCGACGCCGTTGGCGCCGTCGTGGTCGACGGTCAGTCGCGTTCGAGCGTTCCGAGCATCTTCGCCGTCGGAGACGTGACCAACCGTGTGAACCTCACGCCGGTGGCGATACGTGAAGGGCACGCTTTCGCCGATACTCAGTTCGGGGCGAAGCCCTGGTCGACCAACTATGCCAACATTCCGACCGCCGTCTTCACGACGCCGGAACTCGGCACGGTGGGTCTATCGGAGGAGACCGCGCGGGCGTCCGGTGCCAACGTCGATATTTATGAAGCGCGCTTCAGGCCGATGCGCAACCTTCTGGCGGGCCGGGACGAGCGCACGCTGATGAAGCTGGTCGTCGATGGCGAAACCGGCCGTGTTCTCGGGGTCCACGTGCTGGGTCCCGATGCGGCGGAAATGGTTCAGATGGCCGCGATTGCGCTCAATGTCGGGGCCCTGAAAGCCGACTTCGACCGGACCATGGCGCTGCATCCAAGCGCGGCAGAAGAACTCGTCACCTTGCGCACCAGGCGCTGAACCGCTTGTAAGGAGCCGCAAACCGCGCCTCGGTGGCGTGAAGGGTGGAGAGGCAACTTATGGGCCGGCTTGAAAACAAGATCGCGCTCGTCACGGGGTCGGGCAACGGCATCGGCCGCGCGACGGCGGAACTGTTCGCCGCGGAAGGTGCGGTCGTTTACGTGACCGATGTCGATGCGGCGGCCGCAGAAGCCGTGGCCGGCGGCATCACGGCAAAGGGCCAGACGGCACACTGGGCGGCGATGGACGTGTCGAAAGGGCAGGATGTCTCCTCCGTCATGCGCAGAGTGAAGGCGGAGCAGGGGCGCCTCGACGTCCTTGTCAACAATGCGGGGCTCAACGTGCGCGGCGATTTCCGGCACATGAGCGATGCCGATTGGGTGAAATTGCGCGAGGTGAACCTCGACGGTGTGGTTCGCGTGGCGCGTGACGGCTTCGATCTCTTGCGTGCGTCGCCCTCTGCCTCGCTGATCAATGTCGCCTCGATCATGGGAAGCCGGGGGTTGCGGCAGTTGACCGGGTATTCGGCAACGAAGGGCGCGGTCGTGGCGCTCACCAAAGGACTGGCGTTCGAATACGCTCCCTTCAAGATCCGCGTGAACACCCTATCGCCGGGGTATGTGGAGACGGCCCTCACCGAGCGCATTCTTCGCAATCCGATATTCGAGAAATGGCTGATTGATCGGACGCTCCTGAAGCGGCTGGGCAAGGTCGAGGACATCGCGAAAGCGGCGCTATTTCTGGCGTCGGACGATAGCGTCTACATGACCGGTGCGGAACTGGTGGTGGATGGCGGGATGACGGCGTCGCTGTAGTCTGGTGCGCCGCAATATGGCCACATGCATGTGATGCCAAGGCCTTGATTTATGGAGGCCGTTGCGATGACGACGAGATGGATGGCTCGCGCCGTGGTCCGGTTCGCCGTCGCCGTGATACCGGCCCTTGCCGCCCTGGCGCTCGGGGCCGTTATTGCATCGGCGGATGTCTACGATCTCGACAGCGAGCACACCGAGGTTCGCTTCTCGTGGGACCATCTTGGCATGTCGCGCCAGAGCGGCCGCTTCACCGACGTGAAGGGCGTCGTCGACTTCAATGCGAGTAATCCTGCCGCGAGTACGGTCACCGTCACCATCCCGCTCAGAAGCATTCAGACCGGTGTGAAGAAACTCGACGACCACCTGCTCAACTCTCGCGAGTTCTTCAATCCGGATACCAACCCCGAGATCGCGTTCCGCAGCGTCAGCGTGACCCCGACCGGCGCGCGTACCGCGGAAGTGACGGGCGAACTGACGATGAACGGCGTCTCCAGGCCGGTGGTGCTCGATGTGATCTGGAACTTCTCCGGCGAACATCCGCTCTCCGCGATCAATCCGACGTACGCGGGTGTCTATGCCTCAGGGTTTTCGGCCAAGACGCAGATCCGGCGTTCTGACTGGGGCCTGACGCGGACCATTCCGTTCGTTTCAGACGAAATCCGGATAACGATCGAGACGGAGATGCACCGGCGATCGCTGCCGATCGTGGCCGATCCTGCCTTCACGCTCGATCCCGCCCGCGATACGGCGACGGCGGGAGACGCCAGCGTGCCATCGTCCGCGCCGGAGGTCCCGACGCAGATCCCGGTGCTTCCGGGCGCTGTGGAGCGGTTGCCTTAGCCCGTTGAAGCTGCATCTCAGCGTGCGGACGGTTAGGCGTTGTGGCGCTTGCCGCGGTGATGGCATATAAGGTCGGAAACGGCTAGCGAACGAACGAGGTCGTCGGACTTGTGGAGGCAGCGCGCCGCCGCAGGGTCGAGTCGTCGTTTTCGCTTTTTTCTCGGAGTTTACGTGCCATGGCGGCAAACTGGTCCCCGGACAGCTGGCGTGCAAAGCCCATCGTCCAAGTTCCCGAGTATCCGGACGCGAAGGCGCTTGCGGATGCTGAGGCGCGCCTCGCGACCTTCCCGCCGCTGGTGTTCGCCGGAGAGGCGCGTGAACTGAAGAAGACGCTGGCAGGAGTCTGCGAGGGCCAGGGCTTCCTCCTGCAAGGCGGAGACTGCGCGGAGAGCTTCCTCGAGCACCGCGCCGATAACATTCGCGACTTCTTCCGCGTGTTCCTGCAAATGGCGGTTGTTCTGACCTATGCCGGCGGCAGTCCGGTGGTGAAGGTTGGCCGCATCGCGGGGCAGTTCGCCAAGCCGCGCTCGTCGCCGACGGAAAAACGGGGTGATGTCGAACTGCCGAGCTATCGCGGCGACATCATCAACGGTCCCGAGTTCACCGAGGACGCGCGCATCCCCGATCCGCAGCGCCAGATCGAAGCCTACCGCCAGGCCGCCGCCACGCTGAACCTGATCCGCGCGTTCGCTACCGGCGGCTACGCGGATCTGGAGCGCGTGCATCAGTGGAACATGGGCTTCGTCAAGGACAGCCCGCAAGGTCACCGCTATCAGGAACTGGCCGACCGGATCACCGAGACGCTGGGTTTCATGCGGGCTTGCGGGATCACCAGCGAGAACACGCCGCAGCTTCGCGCGACGAGCTTCTACACCAGCCATGAGGCACTGCTGCTGGGGTATGAGGAAGCGCTGACCCGCCGCGATTCAACGAGCGGCGACTGGTATGCCACGAGCGGTCACATGCTCTGGATCGGCGATCGCACGCGCCAGCCGGACCATGCGCATGTCGAATACTTCCGCGGCATCAAGAACCCGATCGGTCTGAAGTGCGGCCCGTCACTGGAACCGGATGGGCTTGTGAAGCTCATCGAGGCCCTCGATCCCAAGAACGAACCGGGCCGCCTGACGCTGATCTGCCGGTTCGGGCACGACAAGGTGGAGAAGCACCTGCCGAAGCTCATCCGGGCCGTCGAGAAGGCGGGGCGCAAGGTCGTCTGGTCATGCGATCCGATGCATGGAAATACGATCTCAGCGGCGACGGGCTTCAAGACGCGTCCGTTCGACCGGATTCTGAAGGAAGTCGAGGTGTTCTTCGACGTCCATCGCGCCGAAGGCACGCACGCTGGCGGCATCCATGTCGAGATGACCGGTCAGGACGTGACCGAGTGCACGGGCGGTGCGACGGCCATTTCCGAAAGCGACTTGCAGGATCGCTACCATACCCATTGCGATCCGCGTCTCAACGCGGACCAGGCGCTTGAACTGGCGTTCCTTGTCGCGGAGCGCATGAAGCAGGAGCGCCTGTCGCGAACGGCTGTGGAGCCGGTTCAGGCAGCCTGACGGTCACAATGAAGTTGTTTGGCGCGCCGCCGGTCATCAAGCCGGCGGCGTTGTCGTTTGATTGCGTGCCGTGACGAAATAGATTGCGAGTATGCCCGCGATCAAGCCGCTGGCGATCAGCGGAGCGACGAAGTTCCCGGTGAAGACGCGGACGGCGATCAGAACCAGACACAAAACGAACCCGATCGCAGGGACGAAGGCGGGGATTTCAAAGCGGCCTTTCGGCTCTTCGGGGCGGCGCTTCAAGACAAAAAGCGAGGCGTTGACCACTGCGAACGCGAAAAGCAGCAGGAGCACGGTCGCGGAGGCCAACTCCGTTATTCCTGCCGACAACATGAGCGGGGCCAGCAGAGCGAAGAGGATCAGGATCGCGATGTGAGGCGTTTGCCGGGTGCGGTGGACCCGGCCGATGACGGTAGGCAGTAGCCCCTGGTTCGACATTCCGTATAACATGCGCGATGCCGTCACGTAGTTGACCAGGGCGGTATTCGCGACGGCGAACATGGTGATAGCGACCAGGATAGCTGCGGGAAATGCGGGTGCGGCCTTCTGCATGACGGCGGCTAGGGGTGCTGGCGCCTTGGCAAGTTCCTGATGCGGAACCACGGAGACGGCGGAAACTGCGACCGCGATGTAGAGCAATGTGGCCAACAGCATGGCCGACACCAGAGCAATTGGGATGGTGGTCTCGGGGTTCTTCACCTCCTCGGCGACGTTATAGGTGTCCTCGAAGCCGATGAACGCGAAGAAGGTCAGGATCGAACCCTGCAGGATGAGGAGGATGGTGCTGGCATCCGCAGTTTCGGCGGGCGTTTTAAAATAATCGACGCTGCCCCAGTAGCTGAATCCGACGGCGATGACGATGAGCAGTCCCGAGACTTCGACGAGCGTGCAGACCACGTTGACCCACATGCTTTCGCGGATGCCGCGAAACACGATGCCGGCCATGATGAGGAGGAATCCAAGGGCGAGGATTTCGACCGGGGTTGTTTGCCAGCCCGCGAGTGCCGCGAGGTTCGTGGCAAAGACCCGGGACTGGGTCGCGACCGAAGTCATGCCGGAACAGACGAGTGCGAGCCCCACGGTGAACGACAGCAGAGGCCAGCCGAATGCCCGTTCTGTCACGAAGGCGGCGCCCGCCGCGCGCGGGTAGCGCGAGCCCAGGGAGGCATAGCTCAGCGCCGTCAGGAGGGCGGCGCAGAGAGCGGCCAGGAACGACAGCCAGACCGCGTTGCCGACAATCCCCGCAGCTTTGCCGACAAGGGCATAGATGCCCGAGCCCAACATGCTGCCCAGCCCATAAAGCGTCAGTTCGAAAGGACCGACGGTCCGCTTCAGCCGGGTTTGCGTCTCATCGATCGCTGAACTGCTCACGTGGCGTCTCCCCCCGGGGCCGCTGTTGCCTTTAAAAGTGCTGGGCACCGTAGACGGGTTTGTGGCACGATCGAACCCTTAGGAGCGGAGTTGTCGCAGACGATGTTTGCCCGGATTATGCTCGCCGCTTCCGGATTTCTGGTCGTCTTGCCGTTCGGAATGACGCTTCCGGCAACGCCGCAGCGCATTCAGGACGGTGCCGCAGATGTCTGCTGGTCGCCCGACTACGAGTGGCCGGTGCCGTGCGACGACGAATAGTTGACCTCCCCCGTGGACCGCAGGCCGGGGTCGACGTAAAAGCCCCGCATGACTGAAACCGCTTCGAGCATCAAGATCGCGCTGGCCCAGCTCAATCCCGTTGTCGGCGACATGGCCGGTAATGTGGCGCGGATACGCGACGCGCGGGCGGAAGCGGCACGGCTCGGTGCGGACCTCGTCGTTTTCCCGGAGCTTTTCGTCACGGGCTACCCTCCGGAAGATCTCGTTCTGAAACCTGCCTTTCAGCAGGCGGCGCTCGAGGCGGTGGAGCACCTTGCGCGGACGATGGGGCCGGGACCGGCGGTGCTCACCGGAACCATCTGGCCGGAACGCGGAGAGGCGAAGCCTAGCGTCTACAATGCCGTCGTGCTTCTCGACGATGGTGAGGTGAAGGCGGTGCGCAGCAAGGTCGAGTTGCCAAATTATGGCGTTTTTGACGAGTTGCGTGTTTTCACACCGGGGCCGCTGCCGGGACCCATCATGTTCAAGGGCGTCAAGATCGGCGTTCCGATCTGCGAGGACATCTGGAAGGAACAGGTAGCCGAGTGCCTCGCCGAATGCGGCGCGGAGATCCTGATCTCGCCCAACGGCTCGCCTTTCGATTGGCCCAAGCCCGATCTTAGAATGAATGTCGCGGTGGCCCGCGTCACGTCCACTGGGTTGCCGCTCGTCTATCTCAATCTGGTCGGTGGCCAGGACGAACTCGTGTTCGATGGCGGATCGTTCGTCCTGAATTCGGATTGCTCGCTTGCCGTGCAGATGCCGGCGTGGAGAGAAGGGCTCACCGTCACGGAATGGGTGCGTGAGGCGGGGGGGTGGGTGTGCCGGCCGGGGCAACGCGAACGGCTGCCGGAAGGCGATGGCGCGGCTTACAGCGCGTGTGTCCTCGGTCTCAGGGACTACGTCGAGAAGAACGGATTCCCGGGCGTTGTGCTCGGATTGTCCGGCGGCGTCGATAGCGCGCTGGTCGCAGCCATCGCGGTTGATGCGCTGGGCGCTGAGCGCGTGCAAGCGGTAATGCTGCCTTACAAGTACACTTCCAAGGAGAGCCTCGAAGACGCCGCTGCCTGCGCCAAAGCGCTTGGGATCGCCTACGACATGGTGCCGATTGGAGAGCCGGTCGAAGGTTTCGCGGATGCTCTGGCGCGACTTTTCAGCGGACGTCAGTCCGACATCACCGAAGAGAACCTGCAGAGCCGGGTTCGCGGAACGATCCTGATGGCGATCTCGAACAAGTTCGGCCTGATGGTACTGACGACCGGCAACAAGAGTGAAATGTCGGTCGGTTACGCGACGCTTTACGGCGATATGAACGGCGGCTTCAATCCGGTTAAGGACCTCTACAAGGGCGAGATTTATCGTCTCTGCCGGTGGCGCAACGAGAATGTCCCGGAAGGGGGATTGGGCCCGGCGGGCCGTGTGATCGCCGAGCGCATCCTGACCAAGGCGCCGTCAGCCGAACTTCGCCCGAACCAGACGGATCAGGACAGCCTGCCGCCTTATGACGTTCTCGACGACATCCTGTTCCACTTGGTCGAGAAGGAGATGCCGGTTGCCGAACTGGTGGCGCGTGGACACGAGCGGGCGACGGTCGAGAAGGTGGAGCGGCTTCTTTACCTCGCAGAATACAAGCGACGGCAGGCCGCGCCGGGCGTCAAGATTTCGTCGCGCAATTTCGGACGCGATCGCCGCTACCCGATCACGAACCGGTTCCGGGAGAGGGCAACAGGGGCCTCGGCGGCATCACCGGCATTGAAGATCGCCGTTCCGCGCGCCGATGGCGATCCATCCTAGAGGGCCTCGTTCTCATGACACCGCACCTTCGCTTTGCCCCGAGCCCGACCGGATATCTGCATTTCGGGAATCTGCGCACGGCCGTCCTGAATTATCTGTTCGCGATGAAGAACGGCGGCTCGTTCCTTCTGCGCCTGGACGATACCGACCAGGAACGATCGAGCGAAGCCTTCGCGGAACAGATCCGCGACGATCTTCGATGGCTGGGGTTTGCCTGGGACCGCGAGGCCAAGCAGTCCGAGCGCACAGCGCGCTACGAAGAAGCGGCCGCGAAGCTGAAGGCCGCCGGACGTCTATATCCCTGTTATGAAACGCCGGAGGAACTGGAACGGCGCCGCAAGCGGCAGCTCGCGTCCGGGCGTCCGCCGATCTACGACAGGGCCGCATTGAAGCTGACAGAAGCAGAGCGAGCCCGGTTGCAGGAGGAGGGGCGGGTGGCGCACTGGCGTTTCCGTCTCGACAACTCATCCGATGCGGCGGGGGCGCCCAGGCCGACCACCGTCGCGTGGGACGACCTCATCCGGGGGGCGCAGACGGTCGATCTCGGATCGCTGTCCGACCCTGTCCTCATCCGGGCAGACGGGACGTTTCTCTACACCTTCACCAGCGTGGTGGATGACATCGATTTTGCGATCACACACGTCATCCGCGGCGAGGATCACGTCACGAATACGGGCGTGCAGATTGATCTCTTTCGCGCACTCGGTGCGGCTCCGCCGGTGTTCGCCCATCATGCGCTTCTGACGGCCAGCGGCGACTTGAAAATGTCGAAGCGCTCGGGCGACATGGCGCTCAAGAGCAGCCGTAACCTGGAGCCGATGGCGGTTGCGAGCTACGTGGCTCTGATCGGTACGTCGGACGCAATCGAACCGTTACGGTCCATGCAGGAGCTGGCCGGACGGCTTGATCTTTCGCATGTGTCGACGGCAGCTGCGCGGTTCGACCTTCAGGAATTGAAGGCACTCAACGCGCGCTACCTGCACGCGACGCCCTACTGCGAGGTGGCAGACCGGCTTGCCGCGTTGGGAGTCGGCGGGGGCGACGCGTTCTGGACGGCGGTGCGGGGGAATATCACGGTTCTCGATGAGGCTGCGGATTGGTGGACGGTCGTTCATGGCACGATCGCGCCGACCATCGAAGATGCGGAGTTCCTGGGCACGGCTGCGGGTCTCTTGCCGGCGGAGCCCTGGGGGGAGACCACGTGGAGCGAATGGACGAACGCGGTCAAATCCGCGACGGGTGCCAAGGGGCGAGCCCTGTTTCACCCGCTTCGCCTCGCCTTGACGGCTCGCGAGAGCGGACCTGAACTCAAGGCCCTGCTGCCGCTTATCGGCCGGGATAAGGCTCTATCACGGCTGGCGGGCGAAGCGAGCTAGCTTCAAGGGGTCCGCACTTCGGACGCCCAGCCGCCCGTCGCATCTCCACCGGAGGCGGTCGTGGCCTGGGCGGGAGAACCGGCGGCGCCCTGCTTTTTGTTAGGGTCGCCAGGGGCGGGTGTGCCGGCGTTATATTCTTCGGCTTTGCACGAACACCCCTGCACGTATTCCTTGCGATAGCGGAATGCGGTCTTCATCGACGAATAGGGGGTATTGGTCTGCGCTCCCACCATCTGCTCCACCGATCCGCCGGGGTTCTGGTAGTAGAATAACTCGGTCGGGGCCGCGCATTTGGACGTGCAAACCTCCGCGTCGCGCTCGAAATGATTGGGCAGCGTGGAGAAGCTGACAGGGAAATAATAGCCGTCGCACAACCGCACGCAGACGGTGCGGTAGGTGGCATACGGCAGATTGGCAAATGAACCGCCCAGTCCGCCACCACCGGAGCCGCTGTCTTCCTGCCACAGCGACTGATAGGGATTCTGCTCGCTGCGACGCGCCTGCTGCTGGTAGGTGCTGCCGCAGTTGTTACGGGCAAGCTCGCGGACGATTTCATCGGTGTAGGACCGGCCCGACGAGGCGATGAGCTGGCTGCGCTGGTTTTCGAGATCGGCGCGCTGGCGTTTCAGGCCATCCACTTCGCGCGAGAGGTCAACGCACTTGCGGGTATTGCGTAGGGTCTTGGAGAACAGAAAATATTCGTAGCAGGACTTTTCCAGCGTTTCCGACAACTGGCGGTATTGCTGGTCGATTTGACGAAGCTGTCCTTCGACCATGGGTAGCAGGTCGCGCGACGGGCCGCCGTTCTGCGTCTCTTGGACCAGCCGCTGTTCGAGTTGAAGACAGACTGGCGAGCGTGCGCCCGCCGCTGTCAGCGGTGGGGCCCCGGGCATGGGCCGGGCGGCGGGCTCTGGCGGCGGCCGCCAGACCGGAGGCGGCTGTTCGACGGGCTTGCGCTCCGCAGGCTGGTCCCAGGGCCAGGAAAACTGAGCCGGGGATGGCGAAGACGTCAGGCCGGTCGCGCCGAGGGCGAGCGCCAGCCCCCACGCAAGTTGTGTTGCGCGTCGGAGGGTTTGGCCGTTCGTGTGCTGTCTGCTCGTCATCTCGCTGCCGGCTGATCGGAATTCAACTGCCGGCCGTCCTCGCCAAGTCATTGATCGATCGTGGTTATGGCATAGGCGCGCAATGGGGAGCAATTGCGGCACGGATTATTCCCGTGCATGGCGAGCCAGTTCGCTGTGCCGGCACGCGTGCGGGTGTTGACGGGGGCGGGGCGGGCTCGCATAAGCAGCGCGTGTCACCGATCCTTGTCCTTTGGGTTCTAACCGCCTGTCACGGCATGCGCATTCCGGGCCGGCCGGCGGGCGGGTCATGATCGTCCGGATGTCGATGGTGCGTCCGGCACGCCTCGGCCGGCCCGGCCTGACACGGTGGATGGAACCGGTGCGATTGCAGAAGGCGAAATCATGCCGTTGAGGCTCTACAACACCCTGACACGCCAGAAAGAGCTTTTCGAACCGCTCGATCCTGGCAACGTGCGCATGTACGTCTGCGGGCCGACGGTCTACGACTTCGCCCACATCGGCAACGCGCGCCCGGTCATCGTGTTCGATGTCCTGTTCCGTCTACTCCGTGAAATCTACGGCAAGGAACACGTCACCTACGTTCGCAACATCACGGACGTCGACGACAAGATCAACGCGCGGGCCGCCGAGCGGTATGCGGACCTGGCGCCGGAAGCTGGAATCCGCAGGCTGACCGAGGAGACGGCCCGGCAATTCCACGCCGACATTGCTGCACTGGGTGTACTGCCGCCGACGGTGGAGCCCCGCGCCACGGAACACATCGGCGAAATGGTCAACCTGTGCGACCGGCTGGTCGCCAGCGGTCATGCCTATGTGGCCGCGGACCACGTGCTGTTCGATGTTTCCTCGATGCCCGATTACGGGCGGCTGTCGAACCGCTCGCTGGAAGAGATGGAGGCCGGGGCGCGGGTCGAGGTGGCGCCCTACAAGAAGGGCCCGATGGATTTCGTGCTGTGGAAGCCGTCGAAACCGGGCGAACCGGCTTGGCCGTCGCCGGCCGGGATCGCGGTTCCGGGACGGCCGGGCTGGCACATCGAATGTTCAGCCATGAGTTGGAAGCACCTCGGCGAGACGTTCGACATTCACGGCGGGGGCATCGATCTGGCCTTCCCGCATCATGAAAACGAGATCGCGCAATCGCGGTGCGCGCATGGCACCGGCGTGATGCGGCGTGATGGCGCGTGTGTGGATGCACAACGGCTTCCTGCAGGTGGAAGGCGAGAAGATGTCGAAGTCGCTCGGCAACTTCATCACGATCCGGCAGCTTCTGGACGAGGGGTGGCCGGGGGAAGTGCTGCGGTTCAACATGCTGCGCACGCATTACCGGCAGCCGATCGACTGGACGCGCAAGAGCCTGGAGGAATCCGAAAAGATCCTGTCCGGTTTCTTCGGGCATGGAACGTCGCCCCGTGATGCGGCTGTTTCGCCCGATGTCGTCGATGCGCTATCGGACGATCTCAACACGCCAAAAGCCATAGCTGAACTCCACCGCCTGCACGGTGCGGGCGCGACGGCTGAACTCAATGTGACGCTGGCGTTTCTTGGCTTCACCGGCGAAACGCTAAAAGCTCGTGCGGCGGCGCAGGCGAACGAGGCGGCGGGCATGGCATCCAATGTGGAGCCGCTGATAGCCGCGCGACTTGAGGCGCGCAAACGCAAGGACTTCAAGGAAAGCGATCGCATCCGGGACGAACTGGCGGCCATGGGCGTCACGCTCAAGGACACGAAGAACAAGGAGACGGGCGAGATCGAGACCACCTGGGAGCTGTCACGGTGAGGGTTGCAGCCGGATCTGGCGCGACGGACCTTGGGCGGCGTACCTGGCATCACGGCGTTTACGCGAATGATCGGACGGAGATCGGAACATGACGACGGAATCGAAGGCGGTGCGGTGGGGATTGCGGCTGGTCGGCGTCGGCATGATCCTGACCGCCCTGGCGCTGGCAGCATGGTCGTTCGGTCTCCTCGACCTTGCGCTGACGGAGAGTAAATGATGAGGAATGCGTCCAACGCCGTGGCGCGCTCGATCGGCCGCCTGATCGCTCTCGTGGTCCTCGCGTTGGTGGTGGTCGTGATCGGGGTGGCGAGCGGCATCATTCCGTGGAGCATTGCGCCATGACGGCCGGCGGCTATCCGCTGCGTCCGTTCCTTCCGGCCGATACCTTCGCGTTGAGAGAGCTTTTTGCCGCCAGCGTGGAAGAACTGGCGCAGGAAGACTACGACGAGGACCAGCGGGCCGCCTGGGTGGCGTGCGCGGAAGATGCGGACGCTTTCAGGGAACGGCTGGAGCGGGCAACGACGCTGGTCGTCGAACTGGAGGGGGAGCCGGCAGGGTTTGCTTCACTGAAAGATAATAGCATCCTCGACATGCTCTACGTTCACCCCTATCACGCGGGCGAGGGGATCGGCACGGCTCTGTGCAATGCGATCGAAACCATTGCCCGGGGCCGAGGCGCTCGTCAGATCTCGGTCGATGCTTCGGAGACCGCGGTCGGCTTTTTCGAGGACCGGAATTACGTGCAGACGCAGCGCAATTCTGTCGAGCGCTACGGTGAATGGCTGGCGACGACGACGATGGTAAAGATGCTGCAGGATTCGGCCGGGAATAACGGTGAGGACGGCGATGACGAGTGAGCCAGAGGGCAGTGATACGGGTCCGCCGTTCCCACGGCACGCGACCTACTACCTGATCCTGAAGCTCGCGGTTCTTGCCGCCGCGGTGGTGCTCGCGCTCAAGGTGGCGGGCGTTTGGTGACTGTGATGACGAAAGAGCGGCTCTATCTGTTCGATACCACGTTGCGCGACGGCGCGCAGACGACGGGCGTCGATTTCTCGATCGCCGACAAGCGGCGGATCGTCGGCGTGCTCGACCAGTTGGGCATCGATTACATCGAGGGGGGATATCCCGGCTCCAATCCCACCGATACGGAACTCTTCGCCAACAAGCCGAACCTGGCGACCAGCCGCTTCACCGCTTTCGGGATGACGAAGCGGGCCGGGCGCTCGGTCTCGAACGATTCGGGATTCCAGGCGCTTCTGCAGTCGGCCGCCGATAGCATCTGCCTCGTGGCAAAGTCGTGGGACTATCACGTGCGCGTGGCGCTGGGCATCAGCAACGAGGAGAACCTGGAAGGCGTTGCGGAAAGCATCAGGGCGGTCGTGGCTTCCGGCCGCGAGGCGATGCTGGACTGCGAGCACTTCTTCGACGGGTTCAAGGGCAACAAGGCGTATGCGTTGAGCGTCGCCAGGACCGCTTACGAGTCTGGCGCCCGCTGGGTCGTTCTCTGCGACACCAACGGCGGGACGCTGCCGCACGAGATCGAGCGCATCGTGGCCGACGTTGCCGCCGTGGTGCCGGGTTCGCACCTGGGAATTCACACCCACAATGACACGGAGAACGCGGTTGCCAACTCGCTGGCAGCGGTTCGCGCAGGGGTGCGCCAGATTCAGGGGACACTGAACGGTCTCGGCGAGAGATGCGGCAATGCCAATCTCACGTCGATCATCCCGACGCTTCTCCTCAAGAGCGAGTTCGCGAATGTTTTCGAGACCGGGATCACGGCGGAGAAACTTCGGTCGCTGACGCATGCCAGCCGGGTGCTGGACGAAGTCTTGAATCAGGCGCCGGATCGCCACGCCCCCTACGTGGGCGAAAGCGCGTTCGCGACCAAAGCGGGCATCCATGCTTCGGCCATCCTGAAGGACCCCGAAACCTACGAGCATGTGCCGCCGGAAGCGGTGGGCAACGAACGGCGCCTGCTCGTTTCCAAGCAGGCAGGCCGCTCGAACGTGATGTCGGCGCTCGACCGGTTCGGGTTGAACTCGCAGCGTGACGATGAACGGATCACGCGGCTCCTCGACGAGGTGAAGTCGCGCGAGGCGTCGGGGTATTCCTACGAGGCGGCCGAGGCGTCGTTCGAACTCCTGGCGCGGCGGATGCTGGCGAACGTGCCGCAATACTTTTCCGTGGACAGTTTCCGGGTCATGGTCGAACGCCGTCACAATGCTCTCGGCCGCCTCGTGACCGTCTCGGAAGCCATCGTCAAGGTGCATGTCAACGGATCGTCGGAGCCGCTGTGGTCGGTTGGTGAAGGCAACGGCCCGGTCAACGCGCTCGATCAGGCGTTGCGGAAGGACTTGGGCAAGTACCAGAAACACATCGATGAAATCGAACTGGTCGACTACAAGGTGCGTATTCTCACGGGCGGCACCGAAGCGGTGACGCGGGTCCTGGTGGAAACGCTCGATACCGTGACGGGCGAGCGGTGGATCACGGTCGGCGTCTCTCCCAATATCATCGACGCCAGTTTCGAGGCACTGCTCGACAGCATCAACTACAAGCTGTTCCGCGCCGGCGCCGAGGCGGCCTGATGCCTCGCGATCTATTGGCGGAGCCGTTTTGCGATCGCTATATGGGTTTCAGGTGATCGTGAGGTCCATCATGCTGCGCCGCCCGGCTCTTCTACTGTCCCTGCTCGCCGTGGTTCCCGTGGCAGCACTCGGCGCTGATTTCACGGCAAAAGATGTCGCCCACTCTCTGTTTCAGGCCAAGAGCGGCAAGCCCATCGATTTTTCGGGCAAGGTTCTGGCCGGTCTCGATCTGGCGGGGCTCGACTTCAAGGGCGCACGGCTGACCAATGTCGATTTGCTTGGAGCCGACCTGTCCAATGTCATTTTCAAGGGGTCGGGACTTCAGCGGCGCGACGCTGGAAAACGTCACGATCCTGAGGCCGAGCATCTACTCCACCTTCACGGTGGCGGACACGAATTGGACCGAGGCGCCGAAGTTCACGGGCGCGAAAATGGCCGGCGCCAAACTGTTCGGCAGGTTCGATTTCGCCGATTTCAAGGGTGCTGACCTGAAAGGCGCGCATTTCACAAGCCGCGATCCCAGGGATGAAAACACGGCGTTGGCGCGCGTCGGACTTTTCAGCGGTGATTTTGACAATGCAAATCTCGAAGGGGCTGATCTGCGCGACAGCCGGCTCGGATTTGCGAGCTTCACCAATGCAAACGTGAAGGGCGCATTCTTCAACGGGGCCGACCTGACGCGGGCGGATTTCAGCGGCGCGGACGTGACCGGTGCGGATTTTACCGGTGCCAATCTCGACGAGGCGAAATTCAGCGGGGCGATCGGGTTCGACGCGGTGAAGGGATTGGACCGTGCGAGCAACGCGGATCGCGTCGTGCGGTGAGCTGTCAATCCTTGAGCAGTGCTGCTGCGGCCGCGTCGGGCGTCAGCGTACCGGCCAGCACACGGTCGGAGAGGTCGTCCAGGTGATGGCCTTCCCCTTGGCGGATACGGGCGGCGACGAGATCGGCGGCGGCCCGGGCGATCAGATAGCGCGCGCGCCGGCGGCGGCGTGCCTCGGCACCTTTGGCGCGCACGCGGTTGCCCACGGCTTCAATCTCTTCGAGCAGCCGCGGGACACCTTCGCCTGATGTGGCGGTCGTCTTGAGAACCGGGATCTTGTCGCTGATCGTGGCGCGGATCGCTTGTTCACGACGAGAATATCCGCAATCTCGAGAAGGCCGGATTTCATCGCCTGGATGTCGTCGCCGAGGCCGGGGGCGGAGATGACAACGCGGACGTCGGCGACTTCGGCCACGTCGATCTCGTTCTGACCGGTTCCCACGGTCTCCAGAAGAATGAGATCGAAGCCGGCGGCATCGAAAGCGTCAATGACGCGGACGGCTGCCGGAGACAGGCCGCCCAGATAGCCGCGCGAGGCGAGCGAACGGACGAACACGCCGTCGTCATCGAGCGCCGCCGTCATCCGGATTCGGTCGCCAAGGATGGCGCCTCCGGAAATGGGGCTTGAAGGATCGACAGCCACGACGGCGACTGTTTTGCCCGCTGCGCGCAGTTCGCGGATGACGGCGTTGACCAGCGTCGACTTGCCCGCGCCCGGAGGACCCGTGAAGCCGGCAACCAGAGCATGTCCGAGATGGGGTTGCAGGGCTTGCAGAAGAGCGGGGGCGCTCAGGGAAAGCCGCTCCAGCTCGGTGACCGCCTGGGATACGGCGCGCCGGTCCCGCGCAATGACGCGCGCGACAAAACCGGCAAGATCGGCGTCGGCCGGCGTATCAGACGGGGGCGCTGTTTCCCTTTTCATGCCGACCGCTGTACGGGACGGCGCCCGCGGGCGCAACGGGGCGCGGCTTCGCATCCCCACCGCTTTCGATCACAGAGCGGGCTTCCAGGCCTTTTCCTCGGGCTTGGCGTTCATCGACGGCGGCGGGGCAGGCGGTTTTCGGGCGGGCTCGGGTGCGAAATCGAGCTGGCCCTGGCGGCCGTCGAAATCGTCGTCGTCGCGATCCCCGTCGCCGTAGGAGCGTCGGTCATCCCGCTCGAAACGCTCGTCGGCATCATCGTCGTCGAAGTCGCGCGGTGGCGGCCGGCGCAGCGGCGCGGCGTATCCGCCCCGGCCGTATTGGGGGGAGAAAGTCTCGATCCGTCCGTCGTCGTACTCACGGTAGACCGTCTGTGCCACGGATGGTGACGGGCCGAGGGTCAGAGTGGCCAGGGCAATGGCCGGGATGGGCCAGCGGGCGGCGCGGTACAAAACCGAAGGTGCCATGAGCGGCTCCTTTCCATATCCGGCCAACCGGCGGAGTGGTTTTGGTTGCCGCGGTTGGCGTCAATCAAGCAGATTACCGATCTTCAGGCTTGCCGCATGAACTGAAGATGAACGCGGCGAGGCGGAGCGATGGGGCTTCGGCCCAGTAGCGGATGTTCAGTACCAGAGCCCCGGCCAGCGATAGCGTGGACGGAGCGTGGCGGGACCCATGCCCACGAGGGACATCATCGGCCGTTCGACGATGATGAGAGGCTCGGCTGCGGGTGAGCGGTTGGCTGCGGCAAGACGCAGGCGGGCGACACGCTTTTCAGCGGGCGGATGCGTGCGCAGCATGGACGGTTGCGGGACGCGGCGCGCGGGAAACGGCGGCGTCAGATCTTCCCAGAAGCGGCCGGTGTATCTATCGACACGTTCGAGTGCGGAGGCGAGCGCCGGGGGATCGCCGGTCAGTGTCGCGGCGAGGCGGTCTGCTTCGTATTCGCGCGAACGCGACAGGGCGAGTTGGATGAGGTTCATTGCGGCCGGCGTCAGGTAGAGTAGCGCAATGCCGGTCCAGGACAGCGGCGTTCCGCCCGTCATCCATAAAAAGGCATTGTAGGCGGCAAGGCACAGCGCCAGGCAGGAGAGCAGGTGCAAGACGCGTGTGGCGATGTCGGCAAGGCTCATGATCCACAGGTCGCCGTTGCGGATGTGGCCCATTTCGTGCGCGAGCACGGCGGCCAGCTCGCGCAGTGAAAGCTGGCGCACCATACCCTCTGAAATCGCAATCGCAGGACGCGTTGGCGTGCCGGCGGCGAAAGCGTTCAGGGTCAGGCTCGGGATGAGGTAGAGATCGGGCCGTTTCACGAGTCCCGCGCGCCAGGCAAGGACGTCCACCAGACTGGAGAGCTGGCTGTCATCCGGCGGCAACTGTTGCGCCGAATAGAGGCGCATCATCGTTTCGGCGGGGATCATAGGCGCGGCGAGGGCCATCGCCACGACGAGTGCCGCAATCGCCAGCGTGCCGGCGAGCCCGGCGACGAGATAGGCGCTGAGCCCGGATGCCAGCCCGAGCGACGCAAGCAACGCCATCGAATGAACGATGTCCGGCGCGATGGTCCGGCGCTGCCGGGTGTGAGGTGATCGTTGCACAGGAGCCTCGCAGTCTGCCGACGTCAGGGCTGGTGCCCGCGATCATACAACGGACTTCGTGTCCGGTTATTCCATATCAAGGCTGGTCATGGCTGGACGGGCGGGGCAGGCGCCGGCGTGGCGCTGCTAGAATTTTGCCAGAACGGCGGCGTCGTTGGCGGTGTGTGTTTCGACCTGAAGCGCGGCACTCAGGGCCGGCACGATTTTGGCCGCCTCGTCGACAACCTCGAAGCGGACCTCTAGCCCGGGCCGGATGAACGTCTCGGCGCGCATGTGAGCGAGCAGATTTAGAAACGGCGTCCAGAACCCGGCAATGTTTGCGACCACGATCGGCTTGGCATGGCGGCCAAGCTGGGACCATGTCAGCTGTTCGACCAGTTCTTCCAGCGTGCCGACGCCGCCGGGCAGCGCGACGAAAGCCGACGAATGATCGAACATCAGTTGCTTGCGTTCATGCATGTCGCGCGTGACGATAAGGTCGTTCACGTCTTTCAGCATGTGCTCGCGCTCGGTCAGAAACTCCGGGATGATGCCGGTTACGTGGCCTCCGGCGCCGAGCGTGGCGCGGGCGACCTCGCCCATCAGGCCAAGGTTGCCGCCTCCGTAGACGAGGCCGATGCCGGCTTCGGCAAGAGAGAGACCGAGCGTTCGGGCGGCTTCTGCGTATTTCGGATTGTTTCCGTGACCGGACCCGCAGTAGACGCAGACGGAGCGTTCCGGGCGCCGGGGACGCACGGCGGCGGGATCAGGATCGGAAAGTCGATCTAGACTGCGGCGATCGAGATTGCGAGGAAGCCGCGATCTGGTTTCTTTCATCTGCTAGGATCTCTTTCGAACGGCACGGATTGCTAACATGGGATGCGATGCGGGAGAAATCGAGGCCAAGACCGCAACGTTCCATCGTTCTGTGACGGCCGGCAGCGGGAAGGGCTGCAAAATCCACGCGATCGGCTGGGGATGTCGTGCCATATGACGCCGTAGGATGACGCTGGAGGCGCTTTTGGCAAGGAACTTGGAACGGCTTTTTTTTAGCGGCCGGCGCTCGGCTCTGCCGTTCATTATGTTCGCACTGATCGGGGGCGGACTTTTAGGCGCTTCGCCGATGCCGGCTCCTGTCTTCGGCGGCGAATTACGGATCGAGCGACCTCAGCAAGAGACAGTTGATCGCGCGGTCGAGATTTCACCATCGGAAGCGGCTGCGCGCATCGCAACAGAGCGCGCCGAAGCTCAGTCGCAGCGTCTCAAGGCGCTGGAAGCGGAGACACGGCGCAAGGCGGAGCAAAGCAAGCAAGAGGCAGCGGAAACGGCCGCCGCTGACGCCAGGAAACGCGAGCAGGCAGAAGAACTCGCACGGCGCAAGGCGGAATCGGACAAGATCATTTTGCAGGAACTGGAGAATCTCAAGAAAGCGCGCGAGGAAACGGATCGCGGCAAAGATGCGAAGCGAAAGGCTAATACACCGGATGGTGAGCGTACTCGCACGATCGCCAAGAGCGCTTCGCTGACCAAAGTCGCTTTTGGTTCCGCCGTACATGGACGCTGCGCCAGCGGCCGCGTCTTCTATCGCAAGGGACGCCGCTGGTATGTGACCGGCGCGGACGATACGCTCTGGCAAATCGCCGAAAGGTTCTACGGTTCGGGTTCGGCCTATCCGCGCATTTATCGCGCAAACCGGAAGAGGCTTGCCAGCCCACATGTTGTCCGGCCTTGCCTGGCCCTGCGCCTGCCGGGCCGGGGGTGATCTCGATCGCTGCCTCGTGCCGGCACCGCAATAGAGTTACGGTGCGTCCACTCGCGCGGCCGTCACGGGTGGAAGTCGTGCCGCCCGGCCGTTAAGGTCTCACCCGGCACACTCAGGTCCCGCCTGCAACTGACGACCCTGTCTCACGCTCGAAGGCCCATCACCGACATGAATGCACCGATCACGACGCCACGCGTGCCTGCCCACGGCAGCAAGGCCAAGGGCGAGAATCCAAATCT
>JALOTA010000160.1 GCA_025458125.1 Hyphomicrobium sp. | reverse complement strand
CGATAAGAATACGATCACGATCTGCCAGGGCATCACCGGTAGCCAGGGCACCTTCCACACCAAGCAGGCGAAGGCTTACGGCACAAAGGTCGCCGGGGGTGTAACGCCGGGCAAGGGCGGGACAAACCATCCTGATCCTGAACTCGCAGATGTGCCGATGTTCAACACGGTGCAGGAAGCCAAGGAAAAAACCGGCGCGACAGCAAGTGCGATCTACGTGCCGCCGCCGTTCGCGGCCGATGCCATTCTCGAGGCGATCGATGCGGAGATCCCGCTTATCGTCTGCATCACGGAAGGCATCCCGGTCGTCGATATGATCCGCGTGAAGCGCGCTCTGTCGGGCTCGGCGTCGCGGCTCGTGGGTCCCAACTGCCCCGGCGTCCTGACGCCCGGGCAGTGCAAAATCGGCATCATGCCCGGCAACATCTTCTCGAAGGGTTCGGTCGGCGTGGTTTCGCGCTCCGGCACGTTGACCTACGAGGCGGTCAAGCAGACGACAGACGCCAAGCTCGGCCAGACGACGGCGGTGGGCATCGGCGGCGACCCTGTGAAAGGGACCGAGTTCATCGATGTGCTCGACCTGTTTCTTGATGACCCGGAAACGCAATCAATCATCATGATTGGTGAGATCGGCGGCTCGGCGGAGGAAGAAGCGGCGGAATGGCTGGTCGCTCAAGCCAAAAAGGGCCGCAAGAAGCCCATGGCCGGTTTCATTGCGGGAGCCTCGGCGCCTCCGGGCCGCCGCATGGGCCATGCGGGAGCCATCATTTCGGGCGGCAAGGGCAAAGCCGAGGACAAGATCGAGGCAATGCAAATGGCTGGTATTGCCATGGCCGATAGTCCCGCTGCTCTCGGCACGACCCTGCTCAAGGTACTCGGCAAGTAACTTGCCGCAGCGGAAAAAGGGCTTTCAAAGCAAAGGCGGCGCCGGGACTTGATTCGGCGCCGCCTTATTTTTGTGGGCAGCGACAGATTGCCTGAAATTCAGCCCTCACCTGCACTTTGGAGGGTCTTAAACCTGGAGTGTAAAGAGAGTAGGGTCTGATCCGTTGCGCTGCAGCAAGGCGGCTTGCGCCTCCGTTTGTGCGGCGCAGCTCCGTCTTCGCGTTCCAACGAGACTGGCGCACCTTGATTAGGCTCAGGACACATTTTCCATGACCCGCCACGCCCGCAACGAGCAGTTTCTCAAGACGTCGTTCCTGCAGGGAACCAACGCTCCCTACATCGAGGAAATGCAGCAGGAATACTTGCGCAACCCCGGCTCCGTCTCGGACGAGTGGCGCCATTTCTTCGAAAGCCTCAAGGAAGAACCCACGCGGCCGCGACACGAGGACCAGCCGCTCCCGATCGTGGATGGTCAAGGTGGACCGTCCTGGGGTCTTCCACTGTCGGAATTGACGCGGCACGACGATCTGATTGCGGCGCTCACGGGAGACGAAGGTCCCGGAGAGGTTCAGTTCCAGGCGCGTTTGCATCAGCGTGCTCATCAAGCGGGTGTTGAGCTTTCGCCTGCGGCCTCGGTTCGGGCTACGCAGGATTCCATTCGCGCGCTCATGCTGATCCGCGCCTACCGTGTCATGGGCCATCTGGCGGCGGATCTCGATCCTCTCGGCATCGCCGAGAGGAATGTGCACAAGGAGCTGAGGGCGGAAACCTATGGTTTCACGGAAGCCGACCTCGACCGCCCGGTGTTCCTCGACCGTTATCTGGGGCTCGAATTCGCGACGATCCGTCAGGTGCTGACCATTCTTCGGCGCACCTACTGCCGCAAGATCGGCTTCCAGTTCATGCACATCACGAATCCGGCCCAAAAATCGTGGTTGCAGCAGCGTGTAGAAGGCGAAGAGAAGGGCATCAGCTTCACGGTGCCGGGCAAGCGCGCCATTCTCAACAAGCTCATTGAAGCGGAATTGTTCGAGAAGTTCTGCGATCTCAAGTACACGGGCACCAAGCGGTTCGGCCTGGACGGCGGCGAGGCGATGATCCCGGCGCTGGAGCAGATCATCAAGCGCGGCGGCCAGCTCGGCGTCAAAGAGATCGTCTTCGGTATGGCGCATCGCGGACGGCTCAACGTGCTCGGCAACGTGCTCGGAAAGCCTCTCCGCGCGATCTTCAACGAGTTCAAGGGCGGCTCCTTCAAACCGGACGACGTAGAAGGTTCAGGCGACGTCAAGTATCACCTGGGCGCATCGTCGGACCGGACCTTCGATGGCAATAACGTCCATCTCTCGTTGACCGCCAACCCTTCGCATCTTGAAATCGTCGATCCCGTTGTTCTGGGCAAAGTCCGCGCCAAGCAGGATCAGCACGGGTGTGATCCATCCGATCGCACGCCGATTCTTCCGTTGCTCATTCACGGCGACGCGGCCTTCGCGGGGCAGGGCGTCGTGGCGGAGTGTTTCGGGTTGTCGGGCCTGAAGGGACACCGCACGGGTGGGTCCATTCACTTCGTCATCAACAATCAGATCGGGTTCACGACCGCGCCGCGGCACTCCCGGTCCTCGCCCTACTGTTCAGATGTCGCCCGCATGATCGAGGCTCCGATCCTGCATGTGAACGGCGATGATCCGGAAGCTGTCGTGCACTGCGCGAAGATCGCTATCGAATTCCGGCA
>JALOTA010000159.1 GCA_025458125.1 Hyphomicrobium sp. | reverse complement strand
GCGGTACTCGCGGTGATGCTCGTGATCTTCGTGCTGGGGTTCTTCCTCGACACCTTCGAGATCATCTTCATCGTCGTGCCGATCGCCGCGCCCGCGCTGATCAAGCTCGGCGTGGACCCCATCTGGCTCGGGGTCATGATCGGCGTGAACCTGCAGACCAGCTTCCTCACGCCGCCCTTCGGTTTCGCGCTCTTCTACCTGCGCGGCGTCGCCGGGAAGCTGCTGCGGACGGCGGAGATCTATCGCGGCGTGGTGCCGTTCGTGGTGCTGCAGGTGATCGGCCTGACGTTGCTGTGGATGGCGCCGGGCCTGGCGACGAAACTGCCGGAGCAGCTGTTCGCAGGGACGGCGCCCCAGTACGAGGACCGCGCGCCTGCAGCCTCGCCGTCCACGGCCGCCGGCTCGCCGGTCGCGGACGACTTCAGCGGCCTTCTGGAGGAGCCGGCGCAGCGCGGCCAGGCTCCTTACCTCGACGACTTCGAGAACCTGTTGCCGGAGGAGCCACACAAGTGACGTCCTGCGCCGATTTCCCGGGCAACCGATTCCGGCCGCGGGCGGCCTGAGAGGCTGAGTCCGGCACGCTGCGTCATGCCGACACGGCTCTTGCACCGACCCATGATCGACGGCATGGACGAACTGGGGTCGAGTCCGTTCAATGGCTTGCCACGGAGAGGGTGCTGTTATGCCGCATTTGCGCGCCCGCTCCTCGAATCGATTGTCGCATTCGTGCGGCCCAATTGAAGCTAGGCCGCTTGACGCCGTAACCTGTAACGTTACACTCGGCGAGTGATTTTAGGCTTCCGGCATCGCGGGCTCGAGCGATTCTTCGTGTCCGGGGCGAAGTCCGGGATCCGCCCGGAACACGCAGACCGGCTAAGGCCTGTTCT
This sequence comes from Hyphomicrobium sp., assembly GCA_025458125.1. Lineage (GTDB taxonomy): Bacteria > Pseudomonadota > Alphaproteobacteria > Rhizobiales > Hyphomicrobiaceae > JAGVSR01. Next base: position 3,161 of record JALOTA010000159.1, on the reverse strand, counting down.
GGGTCGTGTCGCGGCGGCCACAGCACCCAAGGACATGGTTCTACCAGGCCTTAGGCTGCATCCGCTCGAGGGCAAGCTGAAGCGTCGATGGTCGGTGACCATCAGCGGCAATTGGCGAGTTACGTTCGTCTTCTCGGGCAAAAACGTCGTGGAAGTCGACTGCGAGGACTATCACTGACATGGCAATGCGAATGCACAACCCGCCTCACCCCGGTGGGATCCTCCGTGATCTGTGCCTGGAGCCTCTGGCGTTGTCGGTTACGGATGCCGCCAAGGCTTTGGGAGTTAGCCGCAAGACGTTGTCGGCAGTGCTGAACGGCAGAGCCGGCATCAGCCCCGAGATGGCTGTGCGGCTCTCCATTGCTTTCGATACGACTGCGGAGAGTTGGCTCAACCAGCAGGTTCAGTACGACCTGTGGCTGGCAGAGAAGCGTCGCAAGTCGCTTAAGGTGGCTCGAATCGCGGCGTAGCGGCCTGACGCTGCGCTGGAGCGGACGCGTGAACAATGAAGTGCACGTGCCACGAAGGACTGGATTCCCGACGAATCGGTCCGGCGCTCTTTGAAGGTCGGCCAGTTCGCGAAGCTTCGGTTCTACATTCGCACAGAAGACGAGGCCGGCCAGATCTCGGACAACGGCGAAAGAATGTGGGTAGAAGTTAAAGGCATCGTCGGCAGCTGGTATCGAGGCGAGCTTGCCAATCAGCCGAGTTGCACTGACGGGATATCGCCTGGACTGGAAGTCTGGTTTGAGCCGCGCCACGTCATCGGCGTCCATTCCGAGGGCGAGGGCCAGTAACGTGGCGGCAAGAGCCCTAACAGGTCGCTCCACCGGTCGCATTGCGCGTCTGTCACGCGGCTTGCATCCGCAACCCGCGCCAGCCGCTATGCGCCGGTGAGCCAAATCGTTGGGCGTCGGATTGGGGCTTCGATAGCAAGCCGATAGGAGAAGGGGAATGGCTGCGTTTCGTGCATACCTTGTGATGGTTCTTGCCTGCCTTAGCGGGTACACGCTGGTGGTTGGCTTTAATCACGGTTGGAACCTTCTCCCGATCTTCTTCTCGAACCTCGCCGACATGACCTGGTCGGGCCAGTTCAACTTCGACTTGATGACCTTTCTCGGGCTCTCGGGTATTTGGGTGGCATGGCGTCACCAGTTCACCGGTCGCGCAATCGCACTTGGCATCGTGGCATTCTTCGCCGGCATGATGTTCTTGGCGCCGTATCTGCTCTGGGCCAGCGCGCATGCCGATGGCGATGCCCAGATCCTGTTGCTCGGCAAGGAACGGACTGGCCGCTGAGTTGCTTGGAACGGTGCGACTCGATGCTACGCCGCCGCCCGATGACCGGTTGCAGCGGCCGGTCCGCTGCGCGGCCCGCCGCTGAACCGGAGCGTTGGGCAACGAGGACACGATGAGCTCCCACGATCAGCAACAGACCCAAGCATGGCCTTCCGCCAGCAAGAAGCGGCGGCTGCTAGCCGTCTACGTCGATTTCCTGCTGTTTTCTGCAGCAGTAGCGCTCGTGTGCTGGGCGCTTGGCAGACTTGATCCGAGCCTTGCCGTCGCCCCGCTTTGGGTGCAGATCACGACTTTCCTGGTCGTGGAAGCGATTGTTGTTAAGGCAGTAGCGTGGTCGCCGGGCCATTGGTCGCTGGGCATTTACCGAGCCGCCGTTCCAGGCCTTGGCCCGACACCGGTTGTTAGTCCCAACATTGTCAACGCTGAGCGGTGGTGGACGGTTCTCTTGGGCGTGCTGATCGCCCTAGAAGGTACGAAAATGGCCGTGCGATGGAGCATGTGGCATCCGCCCGTTCCGCTGATGGGGGCTCAGCTCGAGTTCGCCCCATCGGCAGTGTTCTCCGTAGTGATGGGCGGAATGCTCTGTGCCGTCGGCCTCTTCGTTTTGCGCTGCCGTCCCAAAGCTGCATCAGTGGGCATGGCCCTGTATGCCATAGCTCTTATCTCGGGTGCGCTCTCGTATGAACTGTGGTCGTCTTGGGCGGCGGCCGATGTTGTTGCGCGCCGCGAGTATCGAGGTCTTCCGGTTCGGGAGGGAGAAATAGAGACTATGCGCCGCTGGGCGCCAATGCTCGCAGTTGGAGCGCCGGCATTGATGCTCGCATGGCTCGTTGCGGCCGGTCGCAGATTCAGCCGTGCCGCATGAACTCGTTGCCCAACCATGCGCTCCACCGGACGCACCCGCTTCGCGCGTGTTCCCTCGGGCCTGCGGCCCTCGGCGCCGGTGAACGCGGGCGGCACGAAGCCCTCAGCAGTTCGGCACACATCGTCCGGGCGCATCCGTAACCCATCAGGAGGCACCCTAATGACCCAGATCACTTCACGCTGGCGTAGAGCCACGGCCGTCGCGATCGGCTCGCTTGCCATCCTTTCTGGCTGCGGAACCAGCCCGCAAGAAATGGCTGCACGCGAAGCTGAGCAACGAAGGATCGCGCAACAGGAGGCGCAGCGCCGTTCCGAACGCATCGCAGCACTGGAGGCGAGCGCTGAGTCCCGACGCAAGTCGGGAGAAACTCCTCCAGACCTTCTTGGCACTGACCCGGGGCACGAAGTCATGCGCTGTCAAGGCCTGTCGCCAGTTCCCTTCACCATTGACGCGCCTCTCCCTGCCCTCGGCACGATCATCTGTGGAAACTCGGAGGCCGGCCGGAAGGTGGTGGCCCATCGAAACTGGTACTGCGGTGCAAGTGCCAGCGATTGTGTACTCGCCAAGTGGGAAAATGGGCACCCAACCCTGAGCAGGGGCTTCGGCGAGACGATGCAGCTTAACTTCCGCATCCCCGTTTCGAACGGAATCGCCTCCGTTTCACTCTCTCCATTCGATCTGTAGCACTCGGGCGATGCATCTCGCCGCGTCCATTGCCGCATAACCCCTCGTATATGGACTCCTCCCGCAAGTCGGAGACGTGATCGGTCTTGATGGCTGTGGGGGAGACGCCTGCAGTCGTATATCCGGCATCACTCGTTCGCTCGCGAACGACTCCTGATCGCGCAGCGCGGCGAAGCAGATGCGCGCGAGCCTGTTGGCGAGCGCACCGGTGGCTTTGTTGTGATTGCTGCGCGCCTGCACGGCGAGCGCCCATCGGCGCAGGCCATCGAGGGAGCGGCCGGTCCGTTGTGCGACGGTCGCCGCGCGCAGCACC